>CANJQE010000007.1 GCA_947476305.1 Legionellaceae bacterium | reverse complement strand
TTTTTCCGCAGGGAAAATATAAGGCCATACGAAAAGGCGTCAGTCATTGGGGAGCGTAGATTTTGAGGCCCGAAGGGGGATCAAAATCAAGGGGGACCAGGACGGCCAGGGCCGCCGGAGGCATACTTGTCGCCTGTTTTTGTCCCTGCTGGGGACTTGGATGTCCCGGCAGGTTTCTCAAAAACAGGCGACACGCTGCCTTTTTAGCAGTTATCTCACTAAGCTTCAGGCTTTCTATAAATTTTTCTTTAAACTCTGCGAAAATTGCTTGGTATTTAGGAGATAAGTACTGCGCACTTTCTAACTGTTCCCAGATGTAAACACGTCCGTAAGCTTCTTCTTTTCTGCAAAAATTAATAATTAAATCCCAATTAGGTACTTCTTTTCTCTCCTCTGCTCGAACTATCAGTTGTTGGTTTACTTGTTCTAATAATTTGATGAGCGAATTACTACCCTCTAGATAGCTATTATAATAAGTATCAAGGCGATCTTTTAACTCATTAGCAAGTTGTATTCGCTCTTGAACTGTATCTAGTTTATTTTCTCCTTCGAAAGGCTTTATAAATTGCAAAAATTTTTTTACCCCAAAAAGTTTTACTACATAACTAAAATTATTATATTGTTCATCAAGTAATTTTTCTAAATTATCTAATTTTTTCTTGGTTTTAAAGTTTTTAATTCTACCATCAGGACTATAGAGTTCATTGTTATATTTTAAAGCTTGTATTGCTATTTTTTTTATTTCATTGAATTGATATAAAGCGTTCATTATTTCTTGTTGGGCATCAACAAAATAGCCTGTAGTAGTATCTAGCCTTAATAAAGGCGCCACAATACTCTCTACATCAACAGCTTCTTTATCGAGAACAATTTCAGATAAAGGCATATATTGAATGTTCTCAACATATGCAGCATTCAGAGAAGTGTTATACAAGGTGCTGTTTTTAATGGTACTGATTTGTTTTTCTAATGAATCTCGAGCCAAAAAATAATCTAATCCTGTGGGCGCTATAGTATCAGCATAAGTTTTTACTTCTGCTCCCCTTAAATTAAATTTTGAGCCACTAGTATATTCCCTGCTTCCTTGTGCATGAGTAAAGCCATCCATAGTAAAACAAAAATCAATGCCCGCCATAAAAATACGAGAAAAACCCATTTTCAGGGCCACTCCAATAGTTGTATTCGAAACTGTAGGTGGTTGTAATCCCCAATTTTCTTCATTTAGAGGAGATTCCCACATAATTCGCTGCTCCAAATATAAGGAGCGTCCCTGCCATTGGCTGACTAATCGATGATTGGCATAACAACCATAAATAAATATTGGTTTGCTACTTAAATTATAGATCTCCTTACTAACAATAAAATTTGCTACATAGGGATCTACGGAACAAATAAAGTCAGGCTCAATCCCTACTTGTAATAAACGTTTAGTAATGCGCGAAACAGCCAAGATAACTACATAGGAACGATGCTCTAGTAACCAAGGTAAAGCCTCATCTAATGAGGGTCCTCCTCCTAAAACAAAGGCTGTTTTGCCTTTAAAAGCATCGCATAATCTGATGGCAGAATATTGATTATCGGCTAAATTTAATAGTCTCTGAATCATAAACTGTTGAGTACCTAAAGAAACAGCATATCCGTAACTTAATTCCTTTATTTTTTTTACCACATGCCAAGATAACTCTATATAACTATCTAAGGCATTTTCTTTAGCGCAGTACGCATAATACAATTCAAAAGAATCAATATAAAAATAATTGCTCATTTTAAATTGTTCTAGTAGCTCTAACCAAGTATTTTCATCTGCAAAAGCACAATAATCATCAGAGTCATTTAAAGCATTAGCCTTTAATAGTTGAGATAAAATGAAACTGGGCTCAATAAAAACATAACGGCTCCCTTCAGGGACTCCTTTTTGCCTTATATACTTAGGAAATAAACCGGAATCAGTTCCTATAATCACATATAAACTGTTTTTTTTGAATAGTGCTGAAAAATCTCGCTCATATAAATCACAAGCACTAACTTTATAAAAAGAATTAAAATTAAGGTTAGAGAAATACCGCTCGCCATACTCATTAACTTTCTCAAATCCTATATCGGACAACAAATTACCTTCCTTCGCATCCATAGTAGGCTTTCCCTAAGTCGTTAATCTGTCCTAATGAATAGTAAAATTATAGGTCATAAACTCTTTTTAAAAAGTATATTAACTAAATACCTTTCAGCTAAAAGAATAATGTGAAATCAATAGTTCAGTGAAAGTCTACTTAGAACTAATACCTTATCACTTCTAAAATTAATTTTACACGAAAAAGAGACGCTCTGAGATAAAAAAAGAGGTATAAAATACCCCTTTTTTTCCAGGAAAAAACTATTATTCTTCTTCTGAAGAATGAGGCTGTGTTTCTAGTTCTAAATCTTCGGAAGGATTAGTTTCCGCAACTTTTTCTGGCACAGTCGCAGCGTGTGGTTTATCTTTCCATTCTAATTTAACTCGACCTTGCTTATCAATTCCAGCCACAAATACCTCAATATCTTGACCTTCATTCAAAACTTCTTCGACTTTTTGACTGCGATCATTACAAATTTGTGAAATATGTAATAAACCATCTTTTCCAGGTAATAAATTGATAAATGCGCCAAAATCAACGATTTTACTTACTTTTCCTTGATAAGTTAAACCCACTTCAACTTCTGCAATTAATAATTTAATTTGTCTTTGTGCTTCCTCTAAGGCAAGCACATCAGGAGAAAATAATTGAACGAGACCAGTATCATCGATGTCTATAGAAACACCTGTACTTTCAATTAAGCCCTTAATGGTTGAACCACCTTTACCAATAATAGTACGAATCTTATCTTCTGCTACTTTCATAGTGGTAATGCGAGGAGCATGCTCAGATAATTCTGTTCTATGTTCTGCCAAAGCATTATTCATTATTTTGAGAATATGGATACGACCAGCTAATGCTTGCTCTAAAGCTTGCTCCATAATTTCATTGGTTATACCAGTAATTTTCATATCCATTTGTAAGGCGGTGATACCATTTTCCGTGCCTGCCACTTTAAAATCCATATCACCTAGATGATCTTCATCACCTAAAATATCAGTTAATACGGCAAAGCGCTCACCCTCTTTAATTAATCCCATAGCAACACCAGCAACAGGGGCTTTTAAAGGCACGCCAGCATCCATGAGTGCTAAACTGGTACCACAAACAGTAGCCATTGAACTTGAACCATTTGATTCAGTAATTTCAGACACAACACGTAACACATAAGGAAATTCACTAGTGCTAGGTAGTACAGCCATTAATGCTCTTTTTGCTAAACGACCATGACCAATTTCACGCCGCTTAGGACTTCCTACTTGCCCAGTTTCGCCTACAGAATAAGGAGGGAAATTGTAATGCAACATAAATCTGTCTTTTGCTTCACCACTAATTCCATCTAAAGTTTGTGCATCACGATCATTACCTAATGTTGCAACTACAATCGCTTGAGTTTCACCACGAGTAAATAAAGCAGAACCATGCGTTCTTTCTAAAAACTTAGCCTGAATAGTAATAGGTCGAACTGTTTTATGATCACGACCATCAATACGAGGCTCACCATCTAAAATCCGATTACGAACAGTAGTGCTCTCTAATTCATTAAAAATTTTGCTAATATCGTCGGATTTTAATTCATCATTCTCAGCAGTTAATGCAGCAATAGTTTGTTCTTTTAAATCGCCTAAACGCTGATAACGTTGTTGCTTGTCCTTAATTAAGTACGCTGCTTCGACTTCTTGCTTCGCCATATCGATAACGCGTGAACGTAGCATCTCATCAATCTCTGCTGCTTGCCAATCCCAACGTGTTCCACCAACTTCTTCAGCCATTTCCACAATTGCTTTAATGACATTTTTCATCATTTCGTGACCATACATGATGGCCCCACGCATAATTTCTTCACTCAACTCTTTAGCTTCTGATTCAACCATTAAAATAGCATCTTTCGTACCTGCTACCACTAAATCTAATTGAGATTCCTCTAAATCTTTTCTACTAGGGTTAAGCAAATAAATACCGTCTTTATAACCCACTCGAGCTGCGCCGATAGGTCCAGAAAATGGTACCCCAGAAATGGCTAAGGCAGCAGAAGCACCGACCAGTGCAATAATGTCTGAAGATACTTCTGGATTTAAAGATAGAACGGTAGCAATAATTTGTATTTCGTTATGAAAGCCTTCTGGGAATAATGGGCGGATAGGTCTATCAATTAAACGTGATACTAAAGTCTCATGCTCACTTGGTCGTCCTTCACGCTTATTAAAGCCGCCAGGAATTTTACCTACTGCGTAAAATTTTTCTTGGTAATTAACTGTTAAAGGAAAAAAATCATTGCGTTCAGCGCCATCCTTTTTAGCAACGACAGTGACTAATACTTGAGTACCATTCATGCTTGCTAATACTGCGCCGTCTGCTTGGCGAGCGATTTCTCCAGTTTCTAAGATTAGTGTATGTTCACCGAATGCTACTTCTTTTGTAATTTTCACGTAATGTTCCCCATTAGTAAATTTTATAACGAAAAAAGGCGCATAATACTGCGCCTTTTATTTAAACACTGTAGACCGTTGATGTAGCTCAAGAGCATAACATCCACTATCAATAAGAATCTCTTAATCCAAGACTTTGAATTAATGTTTTATAGCGAGTACTGTCATTACGCTTTAAATATTTTAACAATTTACGGCGCTTATTAACCAGAGTTTGTAAACCACGTCGAGAATGAAAATCTTTCTGATGGGTTTTAAAGTGGTCAGTTAAATACTTAATTCGACCAGTAATCAAAGAAACTTGCACTTCTGGTGACCCAGTGTCTTTCTCGGCACGTTTGTATTCACTAACGATTGTTGCTTTATCTGCGCTATTTAGCGACATTATACACTCCTGGAACTACTAAATGTTCATTTAAAGGCGGACATTCTACCAAGGCATGCATCATGAAACAAGATCTGAAAATTAATTTCTGTAAAAAAATTGATATTTTTTCTCAAAATCACTGTTTCCGGTGTATGCCCTGGAAATTGTACTCTCATTAAAGCTTAATATACCTATTGTTACTCTTTTTCTATAGCAGCCACACTAATGTTTCTTTAAAGCGCAACGAGCACCATTTAACACCGTTTTGCACTCCAACATTTGCGCACTTATGAACATCAAAGACGCTAAATGTAGATTTTATTACAATGTTAATACAACTCCATCGGTCTTTAATCTTCACTTATTAGCAGCCTTTTCTATCTCTATTGGGCAGAGAAGCTTGTAAATAATTTACATATTAGCAGATGAATTATAGAGAAACATAAACTTTCCATCTTTTAAAAGGAAAGTAAACGTTTTACTTTAAGATCACCATTAATTAAGCGCTCTCCCAAGCCAATAAATTGTTCTGTTCTATCATATAAACGAATGTTTTCAACAGAGTTAGTCGGCGACATCTGACCTATAAGTACACGGCCGTGACGTAAGATAAGAACCTCCTCATCCGAGAGATGAAGGCTGGTTAAGTACTTTACTGCCTCATCTACGGGTAGCAAGCAGGCTAATTTTTGCTCTAAAGACATTTCAGTCAATTCATCTAAAGAATACATAGGCATATTCTCAAATCCTGCCGTATAGAGTCTATGCAGTCGACTAACATGAGCGCCTACTTTTAAACTATCACCGATATCTTCTACTAAATTACGAATATAGGTGCCTTTACTGCACAAAACTGTTAAGCAAAAATGTCTTCCATCAAAATCATCTAATAGTAATTTATTTATAGAAATTGTACGTGCATCACGCTCTATTTCCTGGCCATTTCTGGCATAATAATATAGTGGTCTACCTTTGTGTTTTAATGCGGAAAACATGGATGGAACTTGTTCTATACACCCTTTATATTCTTCTAAAACCTGATTAAGTTGAGAAGGGCTAATAGTAAAACCATCAATTTGCTGGGTAATCTCGCCTGTAGCATCTGAAGTATTGGTTTTAATACCAAGAGTACCCGTCGTTTGATAGCATTTATCCGCATCAAGCAAATACTGGCAAATTTTAGTCGCTTCACCAAAACAAATAGGTAGCATTCCTGTAGCTAAAGGATCTAGACTACCAGTATGCCCTGCTTTTTTTGCTTGATACAGACCTTTTGCCTTTTGAAGCGCTTTATTCGATGTTATTCCCTGCGGTTTATTTAACAACAAAATTCCATTAATTTGCTTTTTAACTACCGCTATTGGCATTATCATCAGGATTTAGCTCATTAGCTTTATCAATTAATCGGCTTAAGCGTTCGCCATACTCAATAGATTCATCATAGATAAAATGTAATTGAGGGACTGTGCGCAAAGTAATGCTACGCGCTAAAGCACTACGTAAATAACCAGCGGCAGCATTTAAAACAGTTTGTGCAAGCACTCTGTCATCATTAAAAATTGTAAAATATATCTTAGCATGTCCTAAATCAGCAGCAACCTTCACTGCTGAAATAGTAATAATGCCTTTTAAACGGGGATCTCTAACCTCTTGAGGAATAATCTGCGCTAGTTTGCGCTGAATCATTTCAGCAATTCTATCAGTTCGTTTAAAATTACTCATTTATAAATCACGCTTAATTTCAACGGTTTCATATACTTCAATTAAATCACCACTTTTTACATCATTGTAGTTTTTCACACCAATACCACATTCAAAACCTTGGCGAACTTCAAGCACATCGTCTTTAAAGCGTCGTAAAGATTCTAAGGTACCTTCATAAATTACTACGTTAGAACGTAATACACGAATAGGATTGTTACGTTTAATAGAGCCCTCAACCACCATACAACCAGCGATAGCACCAATTTTAGGTGATCTAAAGACATCACGTACTTCAGCAATACCAATGATTTGTTCTTTAAATTGCGGTGCTAACATACCCGTCAAGGCACCTTTAATTTGATCAACGATATCGTAAATTACACTGAAATAATGCAAGACAACCGATTCTTGTTCCGCTAATTTCTTAGCACCGCTATCAGCTCTAACATTAAATCCAATCAAAACAGCACTAGACGCTATAGCCAAATGGACATCAGATTCAGTTATTCCACCCACCCCATTAGCAATCACTTGAACAATAACTTCTTCATTAGATAATTTAATTAAAGCATCTGAGATTGCTTCTAAAGAGCCTTGTACATCTGCTTTCAAAACGATATTCAAGATCTTTGATTCAGCAGCAGTCATATTTTCCATAATGCCTTCTATGGATGATTTTTGACGACGTGCTAATTTAACATCTCTGAATTTACCTTGACGGAATAAAGCAACTTCACGCGCTTTTTTCTCATCAGGTACTACGATTGCTTCATCCCCAGCATGAGGAATAGCAGATAAGCCTAGAACCTCAACTGGAATAGATGGGCCAGCACTATCTACTAGCTCACCATTATCATTGACTAAAGCTCTTACTCTACCGTATTGGAAACCAGCCAGAAGAATATCGCCTTTTCTTAAGGTACCGCCTTGTACTAATACTGTAGCAACAGGGCCACGACCTTTATCTAAACGTGATTCAATTACTACACCTTTAGCAGAGCCATCAGTTAACGCTGTTAATTCCAAGACTTCTGATTGTAATAAAATAGCATCAAGAAGTTCATCAATACCTAAACCTGATTTAGCAGAAATATTGGCAAACATTGTATCGCCACCCCAAGCTTCGGGTACTACTTCATATACAGTTAACTCATGCATTACTCGCTCAGGATCAGCATCATGTTTATCCATTTTATTGATAGCAACAATAATAGGAACTTTAGCTGCTTTAGCATGTTGGATCGCCTCAATAGTTTGCGGTTTAACTCCATCATCTGCAGCAACAATAAGAATAACAATATCTGTAGCTTGTGCACCTCGAGCTCTCATAGCAGTAAATGCCGCATGACCGGGAGTATCAAGGAAGGTAATATCCCCTTTTGGTGTACTAACATGATAGGCACCAATATGCTGGGTAATTCCTCCAGCTTCGCCTGAAGCTACTTTAGTACGGCGAATGTAATCTAATAAAGAAGTTTTACCATGATCGACGTGACCCATAATGGTTACAACGGGTGCTCTTGATTCAGTGTTAGTACCTTTTGATATGGCCTCACCTAAACCCACTTCAATAGCATCATCTTTAAGTGCAACTGCTTTGTGCGCCATTTCCTCTACAACAATAACGGCTGTTTCTTGATCTATAACCTGGTTAATAGTAACCATAGCGCCTAAAGACATCATCACTTTAATGACTTCTGCAACTTTAACCGACATACGTTTTGCTAGCTCAGCAACGGTAATAGTCTCAGGAATTAAAACCTCACGAATAACAGGGGTCGTCGGCAACGCAAAACCATGCGTTAAACTTTCTTCTGCCTCGCGATATCTATCCGATTTTTCTGAGCCTTTTCGTTTTTTAAACTTACTACGGCCACGATGATGTCCCTCTTGCTCTTCTTCATCTTGAGTAAAATTCTGGTATTTAGGTTTCTTTTTAACTTTTTTGAATTCAGTAGTTTCAGCTTCCTTATTAGTTCCATCAGCATGTTTCTTTTTAACTGGTTTCTCATGCTTTTCATCTTTAGAAGTTTTATTAGTGGTAGCTTCTGCAGCCACTGGTACACCTACTACATTATTAGCAGCGGTTTCTACAACAGCATTTTGATCTATTGGTTGATTCGCAGATGCATCAGCTAATGATCCGTCTTTCGCTGCATTCCGTTCATTAGTGTTCAAAGCGTCAATAGGCTCATTTACTATCGTTGTTTCGTTGCCCTCAATTTCTTGAATTGCAACAGCAGATTCTGCAGATTCATTCTCAATAGAAGTATTAACTTCATCTGAATGTTTCTCTTCTGTTTCGGCTTGTCCAGTAATAGTACTTCTCTTTACAAAAGTTTTTTTCTTGCGAACCTCTATACTTACCTTTTTACCATTATGACTATCATGTCCTACTGTTACCTGAGACATGCTTTTTCTACGTAAAGTGATTCTTTCCGGTGCAGCACTAACATCATGTGCTGAACTTCTCTTTAAATAAGAGAGTAATATTCGCTTTTGATCTTCATTTACAGTCTGGTGATCATCAGTAAAAGATAATCCTGCTTCCTGCAACTGGTTTAATAAGCGCTCAACCGGGATACCAACGACTTGAGCTAATTGTTTCACCGTCACATCCGCCATATTTTTATCCCCTCTCAGCTACTTAATAAGCTGCATCTATTCTAATACTTCTCTCACCAGATTGATGTTTTATTATTAATCTTATGAAAACCAAGGTTCACGTGCTTTCATAATTAAAGCCCCTGCTTTTTCTTCACTCAGGCCTTCAATTTCTAGTAAGTCGTCTACAGATAATTCTGCTAAATCTTCCATCGTGCTAATGCCTTTACTAGCTAATTTATTGGCTAACTCATTATTCATGCCATCCATAGTTAATAAAGAATCATCAGGAGAGCCAGAAAGTCCTTTGCCAGAAGATAATGCCATAGTTAATAGTGTATCATTGGCTCTGTTACGTAGCTCGTCAACAATTTCTTCATCAAATTCTTCTATATCTAAAAGCTCATCTTTAGGAACATAAGCAACTTCTTCTAAAGAAGAGAAACCATGAGCCACTAATAAATTAGCAATTTCTTCATCAATTTCTAGGGCAGTCGTAAATAATTTTATTATTTTACTGGATTCTTCTTGATTCTTATTTTCAAACTCATCTGTGGTCATTACATTCAATGTCCAACCAGTAAGTTGACTTGCTAAACGAACATTTTGGCCATTACGCCCAATTGCTTGTGATAATTGTTCTTTTTCTACTGCTAGATCCATAGTATGTGTGTCTTCATCCACTACTATAGAAGAAATATCTGCAGGTGCCATAGAATTAATAACGAGTTGAGCTGGATTATCATCCCATAAAACGATATCAACACGCTCACCACCAAGCTCACTTGAAACAGCTTGAACGCGTGCGCCTCTCATTCCTACACAAGCACCTATTGGATCGATACGTCCATCATTTGTCTTAACTGCAATTTTAGCTCGATTCCCAGGATCTCTCGCAGCGGCTTTAATATCAATAATATTTTCGCCAATCTCCGGCACTTCAATACGAAATAACTCAATTAGCATTTCATTACGCGTACGACTTACAAAGAGCTGAGGTCCGCGTGACTGAGGCGTTAATTCATATAAATAGGCTCTAACCCTATCATTAGGTCTAAACATTTCATGAGGTAACATTTCTGAACGAGGTAAAAATGCTTCGGCCTTTCCACCTAAATCTATAATGATATTATCACGAGTAACTTTTTTCACTGTTCCATAAATAAGTTGACCTAACTTACTACGGAATTGATCGATTACTAGCTCACGTTCTGCTTCACGAACTTTTTGCATAATAACTTGACGAGCAGTTTGCGCTTCAATTCGCCCAAAGCCTATTGAAGGAATAAGCTCTTCAAAACGCTCATTAAGCATAATTTGAGGATTGCGTTCTTTTGCTTGCTCTAAAGTTAATTGATGTTCCGGATATTCTAACTCATCATCACTAACTACATCCCAATACCTATAGGTTTCATATTCACCTGTACGTGGGTCTAGATTGATACGCACACCAATATCTAATCCAAAAGTTTTACGTGTAGCAGACTCCAATGCGGCCTGAATGGCTAGTAAAATAACTTCTTTACTCACGCCTCTTTCATTTGATAATGCCTCAGCAACTAATAACAATTCTTTGCTCATTGTTCGCCTCTCTAGATTGTCAAAATTGCTTTCACAATATTTGAATAAAGTAGTTCTTGATGCTCATTGTTTATATCGAGCATTACCGAACTCTCAGACGCAGAGATAATAATACCTAATAACTTGCGCTTACGATTCACTGGCTTAAACGTTTTTATTTGTACTTCATGTCCTATATAACGCTTATATTGCCCACTATAAAATAAGGGTCGCGGTATCCCTGGAGAAGATATTTCTAAGCTGTAATTACCCGGAATAGGATCTTCTACGTCAAGTAAGGCACTAACTTGTTTACTTACTTTTTGACAATCCTCAACGCCGATACCATCTTCTTTATCTATATATATACGTAATAAGGAATGTTTACCTTGAGGAAGGTATTCACACCCCCAAAGCTCATAGCCCATATCGTTAATCGTAGGTGACAACAATTCTTCTAATTCATCTCGTATCATAATATCTTAACAAATAAGTAAAGGGCGAACTCGTCCAAGTTTATTAATAACCTAGATTCGCGCATTACCCTATTAAACATAATAAAAAACCCCATGAATGGGGTTCTAAATAGGTGGTAGCGGGGGCAGGATTTGAACCTACGACCTTCGGGTTATGAGCCCGACGAGCTACCAGGCTGCTCCACCCCGCGTCAACTGTGGCAATTATACTTAGAGTTCTCTTCCATAGCAAGTCATTTTACTAAAGTTTATAAATTAATTACGAAAATGCATTAATACATAGGGAAATTAATGCGCCAGGAAAAATACCAAGGAATAATAAGGCCAAACAATTCAGAGAATAGACAATAGTATTCATCGTAGAGAGCATAATAGGTTCATTAGTACTTGCTTCATCAAAATACATTGTTTTAACAATTCGTAAATAATAATAGGCTCCAATCACAGTAAACAATAGACCTAAAACAGCTACCCATGTTAACTGCACATCAACTAAAGCTTTTAGAACCAGTAACTTAGTGAAAAACCCTACCGTGGGAGGAACTCCAGCCATGGAAAACATGACAATTAACATCATGAAAGCAAGCCAGGGACTTCTTTTGCTAAGTCCTTTTAAATCATCAATAGATTCAATTTCCATTCCTTGCGATGACATTAAAACTATTAAACCAAAGGCGGCTGCAGACATTAAGGAATAAATAATCATGTAATATAGTGCTGCAGAATATCCTGCAGGAGATGCTGCTAAAACACCAAATAAAGCATAACCAATATGAGCAATCGCAGAATATGCAAATAAGCGCTTTATATTAGTTTGCACAATGGCAAAGAGATTCCCTAGACCCGTAGATAGAATAGACATCACTAGGATTATTTGCTGCCATTGCGCAGTAATATCAATTAAACCGATGTTTAATAATCTGAATGCCATACCCAAAGCAGCAACTTTTGGTGCAGTACTTATAAATAAGGTAACGGAACTGGGTGCGCCCTGATATACATCTGGAGCCCACATATGAAAGGGTACAGCTGCTAATTTAAAACCAACGCCTGCAAGAATAAATACCACAGCAAAAGTAAGTAAACTATTATTTTGTTGCCAATTAGCAGCTACTGCATTAGCTACATCGAGTAAATCGAGTTTGCCAGTAGCTCCATATACTAAAGAAATACCATAAAGAAGCATTGCTGATGCGATGGCCCCCATTACAAAATACTTAATAGCTGCTTCTGATGCATCACCATTAGTACGTCTTATCGCAGTCATTGCATAAAGTGGTAACGACATTAATTCTAAACCAAGATAGATAGTTAACATTGAATGTGCTGAAACTAAAATCATCATTCCCAAAGTCGAGAATAATCCTAAAACGTAATAGTCTCCACTAGGCATTTTACGTTCATCTATATAATGACGCGCATACACAAAACTAAGTAAGACAGTAATATAGATGAATATCTTCATTAAATGACCTACATCATCACTAATGAATAAACCATTTAAAATTAGCATCTTGAAATTGCCGAGATAAAGACTACTAACACAAAGTGCAAATAGGAGTCCTAAACAGGATATAGTATAGGCAATTGCTTTAAAGTGTTGACGTAAAAATAAATCCGCAAGCAATGCAAGACATGCGGTGGCTAGCACGATCATTTCGGGTAGTGCTACATGGATATTATCTAGTAATGCGATCATTTTTGATTACCTTGCAATGTTACAATTTCGATTTATCGGCAAGTGCTAAAGTATGACTTACAGTTTGATGCACGTATTCGAGCATAGGTTTTGGATAGACGCCCATAGCAATCACCATCACTGCTAATAAAGCATAAGCACTTAATTCAAAACCAGAAAGATCTTTTAAAGCGGCAACTTTTTCATTGGCTATCGCTCCAAAAATAACGCGTTTGTACATCCAGAGAGTATATGCTGCACCAATGATCAACGTTGTGGCGGCCCAGAAAGCAATCCAGAAACCAGCTTTTATACTACCTATAATGACCATGAATTCCCCTACAAAACCTGAGGTTCCCGGCAGTCCTGCATTAGCCATAGCAAACAACATAAAAAATGAAGCGAAAATAGGCATCGTATTAACGATACCGCCAAAATCTGAAAGTTGGCGCGTATGCATCCGATCATAAATAAAACCAACACCGGCAAACATTGCGCTCGATACAAAGGCATGAGAAATCATAACCACAATTGCGCCTTCTAGTATTAAGCCTGCATTATTTAGCCCCGCTTTATTAGATATAGCAAAAATGGCAAAGCATCCAAGTGTTACAAAGCCCATGTGGGAAATAGATGAATAAGCAATAAGACGTTTCATATCCTTTTGCACAATAGCTATTAATCCAATATAAACTACGGCAATTAAAGACAAAGCAACCATCAAGCCCGCATATTTAGCACTAGCATCAGGTACTATTGGTAGAGTAAACCGGATAAAACCATAACCACCGAGCTTTAATAATATAGCCGCAAGTACAATAGACCCTCCCGCAGGAGCTTCTGTATGCGCATCGGGTAACCAAGTATGTACTGGGAACATAGGAATTTTTATGGCAAAGCCTAAGAAAAAAGCAATGAAAATGAGTGTTTGTGCAGTCATTCCTAATTTAATAGCATAAAAAGTTTCTATCTTAAATGAGCCAGCTATATAGCCCATGTATAAGAAACTGGCTAACATGAGCACTGAACCTAAGAAGGTATATAAGAAAAATTTAATAGCAGCGTACACACGATTACTAGAACCCCAAATTCCTATAATTAGATACATTGGAATTAGAGTGGCTTCCCAAAATATATAAAATAGAATGGCATCCATTGCAGAAAAGACGCCAACTAATAAACCTTGCATAATTAAAAATGCAGATAGATATTGAGCTACTCTTTTGCTGATACTAGACCAAGTGGCTAAAATTACGATTAGGTTAGTAAATACTGTGAGCACAATAAGCAGTAATGATAAGCCATCAATCCCAATACTGTAGTTAATTCCTAAAGAAGGCATCCACGCAATCTCTTCAATGTATTGCATGCTAAATATTTGTAAATCAAAACCGGATACTAAGGGAATGCACAGTAATAGACTCAATACTACAGTAAATAATGCTAGGTAACGCGATACATTAGGATTGTTATCATCCCCAGTTAAAAGAACAAAAATACCACCAAGAATTGGTAACCAAATTAATAAATTAAGCAAATGATGCATACTTTCACCTTATCTTTAGCGCAGTATCAACCAGCACAGAAAGCCAAATAAACCCAATACCATAACTGTTGCATAATGATATAAATAGCCACTTTGTACAGTGCGACCTTTACTGGAAAACCACTGCACTAATTTACCGCTGCCATTAACTATCAGACCATCAATCATTTTCTGATCACCCACTTTATAAAACATGCAGCCCATTAATTTAGCGCCTTTAACAAAGACCAAGTCATTAAATCGGTCAAAGCCATATTTGTTTAATAAAATTGAATAGATAATGGATAAATAGCGTGCTAAAACACCAGGAATTGAAGGCACTGCGATATAGCAAACCCAGGAAATAACTGCACCAGCAACGGTTAACCAGAAAGTAAGTGAACTTACAGAATGAAGTGCCGTGCTCAATGGTGAAGTAACCTCATGTGCTAACTCAGCTAATACATTGTGTTCTGGCAGAATAAACAAAGATGAGCTCAGTAAACTAGGTTGGTTAAATAACATAGGGATATATAAGATATAACCCAAAATAACTGACGGTATAGCCAACAAAACTAGTGGTAACCACACAACCCAAGGCGATTCATGTACGTGACTTAAGGTATGTTCATCCATACGGGGTTTGCCATGGAAGGTCATAAATAAGGATCTAAATGTATATAAGGCAGTTACCATAGCACCTAAAAGCACACAGAAATAAGCATAACTACTTCCTGGTATTTGCGATAAGTGCGTGGCTTCAATAATGGTATCTTTGGAGTAAAAACCAGCAAAGGGAGGAAAGGCACAAAGCGCTAAACTACCAATCACAAAAGTAACATAGGTAATAGGCATTTTATTCCACAAACCACCCATTTTACGCATGTCTTGTTCATGATGCATACCAATAATAACTGAGCCAGCGCCTAAAAAGAGTAAGGCTTTAAAACAAGCATGCGTTAATAAATGAAATACACCAGCACTATAAGCGGAAATGCCCATAGCCACCATCATATAACCTAGTTGCGATAAAGTGGAATAAGCAACGACTCTCTTTATATCGTTCATTACTAGAGCCAGAATACCTGTAAACAAAGCACCCGTTGCACCAATTACTAAAACAAAACTTAATGCGGTAGTCGATAACTCCATTAGAGGAGAAATTCTTGCTACCATAAAGACACCGGCAGTAACCATTGTTGCCGCATGAATTAGAGCAGAAATTGGAGTAGGGCCTTCCATCGATTCTGGCAACCAAACATGCAAAGGAACTTGGGCTGATTTACCCATGGCGCCAATAAATAACAAAATACAAATTACAGTAATTAATGACCATGGATGACCACTAAAAAGTTCTATATTTTGACTGGCAAGGTAATTGGCACTTTTGAACACTGTGCTGTATTCCAAACTTCCTGTATAAGCAAAAAGCAAGCCTATTCCTAAAATGAAGCCAAAATCGCCAACACGATTGACGAGGAATGCCTTTAAACTACCTTCAATAGCTGATTCTTTTTGATACCAAAAACCGATAAGCAAGTAAGAAACTAAACCAACGCCTTCCCAACCAAAAAATAATTGTAAGAAATTATTTGAAGTGACCAACATGAGCATCATAAATGTAAAGAGGGAAATATAGCTAAAGAATCGTTGATAACCATCATCATCTACCATATACCCGATACTGTATATATGAACTAGTAAGGAGACAAAGTTGACAATAACTAGCATCACTACCGTTAAAGGGTCTATGAGAAAGCCAAGATTAAATTCATAAGGTAGCAATGCACCACCTGTAGCCCAATGATAAACCAAATTATTTGTAGTCGGGATTGTGCCCGAAAGAATACCGCATGCCACATAGACAGATAAAACTAAAGAGATAAAGACCAATGAAATGGTAACAGTATGCGCGCCAACCCGCCCTATTTGATTACGGAAGAATCCAGCAATCAATGAACCGATAAGAGGGGCTAAAACAATTATTAAACATAGTTGGTGTATACTCACGATTCTAACCTTTTAAATGATTCATTTTATCAACATCAATGTTGCCACGGTTTCTATAAAGTAACATGACAATGGCCAATCCTATTGCAGCCTCTGCAGCAGCTACAGTCAGAATGAAAAATACAAAAACTTGCCCACCAACATCATTATAATAGCGAGAAAACGCTATAAAATTAGTATTGACAGCAAGCAGCATTAGCTCCACACAAACAAGTAATAAAATGATATTTTTGCGATTTAGCATAATGCCAACTAGGCCTAAACCGAACAAAATCGCACCTAATATCAGATAATCATTAACTGGTATCATAAAAGAATTCCCCAAGGTTTATTTCTCTGATTTCATCTTAACTAATTGGACTCGATCTTCTTTTCGAGTCAATAGTTGTTTTACAATATCCTGTCTCTTAGAGCGTGCAGTGCCTCTATGTGCTAAGGTAATTGCGGATACTATAGCTACTAGTAATATAACTGCTGCTAGTTCAAATGCTAATAAATAGTCAGTATAAAGAACTAGCCCTAAAGATTCTGTATTGGAGATAACTTCCTTTCTTACTACTGTATTATCTTGTTCCGCTATTAATTGTGAGTTTGAGTTAGATATTGACGCATTTTGCTGCTCATTAGTCACTTTAAATAGGTCTGGAGGAATAGCAACCATGAGCAGGCCGGTTAAAAATGCAACTAATATTAATCCAATAGGTAGATAACGAATAAAATGACTTTTCATACTTTCTAAATCGATGTTAAGCATCATGACCACAAACAAGAAAAGAGTCATTACGGCGCCAACATAAACAAGAATTAAAATAAGAGCGAGAAATTCAGCTTCTGCTATTAGCCAAAGTGCAGCGCTTGCAAAAAAGGTAAGAACTAAAAATAATACACAACGAACAGGATTATTTTGGCTAATCACCATTACAGCAGAACCAACTGCTATTAAAGCAAAGATATAGAAAATTATTTGAATTATTGAATCATTCATGGGTCACCTTTTACCTGTATTTTTCATCAGCAAGACGATCGGCTGCAAGACGTGGTTCCATTAAATCACCTACGGCCAATAATTTTTGTTTGGTCATAATATTCTGACCACGCTCACTAATGTGATAATGATGAATAGGAGTAACCACTATTGAATCAACGGGGCAGGATTCCTCACACAAACCACAGTTGATGCATTTGAACATGTCGATATCATAGCGAGTAGTTCGACGTGAACCATCTTCCCTCTCTTCTGATTCAATGGTAATAGCTAATGCAGGACAAACTGCCTCACATAATTTACAAGCAATACATCGCTCTTCACCATTAGGGTAACGACGCAAAGCTAATAGACCCCTAAAACGAGGAGATATAGGTGTGTGCTCTTCAGGAAATTGCACCGTTATCTTTTTCTTAAAGAAATACTTGCCAGTTAACTTAAGGCCGGCCAAGAGCTCTATTAGAAGAAAACTACGTACGTAATGTTTAATGTATTGATATAATTTTTTCATCGGCTTCTCTATTAACCATCAAAACCAGGGTTTAAGGTGTGTAAGTACCATTATGGCTGTGACTATTATCCAAACTATGGTAACTGGAATGAGCACTTTCCATCCTAGTCGCATTAATTGATCATAACGATAGCGAGGGAATGTTGCTCTAACCCATAAATATACAAATAGGAAAAAACTAATCTTTAATAGTAACCAAACAAATCCAGGAACCATAAAAAATATATCATTTAATATGGGAATTCCTTCAAAGGGAGAAAGCCAACCGCCTAAAAACACCAGAGCGAGCACAGCCGATATTAATATCATACTGGCGTATTCAGCTAAGAAGAATAGAGCAAATCCTATACCTGAGTATTCCACATGAAAACCAGCAACAATTTCTGATTCACCTTCTGCCAAATCAAAGGGAGCACGATTAGTTTCAGCAATTCCGGAAATCCAAAATACTAAAAACAAGGGAAATAAAGGCACGAACCACCAGTGCAACATTCCGCCTCTTTGTGATAATACAATATCACTAAGATTCATACTTCCGGCAGCCAATAAAGCACCAACGAAAGCAAAACCCATAGCAATTTCATAAGATACAGTTTGTGCCGTACTTCTTAGAGCACCAAACATAGCGTATTTAGAGTTTGAGGCCCATCCAGCAATAAGAACTCCGTAAACCCCTAATGAGCTCATAGCAAATAAATACAAAGTACCCGCATTAATATTAGTTAGAACTACTCCTTCTTGAAAAGGAATAACAGCCCAACCAACTAATGAGGGTACTAAGGAAAAGAGTGGCGCGACAACAAAAAGATATTTATTGGATTTTGTTGGAACGATAATTTCTTTCGTAATGAGTTTAATTAAATCTGCAATTGGCTGTAGTAATCCTTTAAAACCTACTCGGTTTGGACCGATACGAACCTGAATATAACCTATTACTTTTCGCTCTGCATAGATTAAATAAGCAACGCAAAGTAGTAAGGGAACTACAATGACGAGTATTTTTAAAATAACCCAAATTAATATAGCAATATTCTGCATGTTTTTACCTATCTAGCGCTTAATAGTTATTGCAGCAAAAGAATGACCCAAATCTACCGTTTCAGGCATTGCATTTGCTACCCATACAACATCTGCTGCAATGCGCTCATCTCGTTTAAGTGGCAATGTTATCTCAATATCGCCTTGAGATACAGTAGCAACTTCCGCTAATTGCAATCTATCTGCAGTTGAGGGATGAATACGTATGCATGCGGACTCAGCAGCTGCACATCGCTGTAAATCTGGAGCATTGCGTACAATGGCATCAATACGATAAAGAGGCCATTCACCTACTCGTACTAATGAATGATTGACGACTGGTAATGACTCTGGATAATAAGGGGAATATTCTTGTGACATAGTCATGGCAACAGAAGCACGCACTTCGTCTATAACGTCTTCTGTAGAGCTGTAATTAAATCCTTCACAATGCAATAAATTACCCAGTACTCGTAGTATTTTCCATGCTGGGCGGGCCTCATCATAAGGAGCTAATGCACCTTTAACCGTTTGCCAAATATTATTCACATTAACATAAGTACCGGAAGTTTCAGCATAGGGTGCTATAGGAAGAATTACATCAGCATAATCACGCATTGAGTCTTGCTCATAAGCTGATAATAAAATGACAAATTCTGCACCTAACATAGATTGGCGTGCCCCATAGGGATTAGCGAAATCATATCCTGGTTCAATAGCCATTAAAAAATGAGCTTTGAGTTTAGTATTAAGTGCTGCTTGTACGTCCAATCCTGGCTCAGAAACGGATTTACCACCAACAGTTCTATGAGGTAACATGCCGGCAAGACAAGCACCTGCAGTGTTAGCGCCATTAGTTAGCCTTAATACTTTGGCAGCACTAAGCTGTTGAATTAAATGAATTAAAGTGCGGATTAGCGAAGCTTCTGGATGGTTCTCACAGATAGCCCCTGTAATAATTGCAGTTTTACCATTTTGCAATGCCACAGCTATTTCTTTGCTGATAGGATCAGGTTCTAATCCAATGACTAATTTTTGTGCTTCAGCAGGTAATGTTTTTACATCAGAACTTAATGCTAAAGCTAATCGTGCAAGTTGTATTGGCATTTCTAAAGGGGATACCACTATAGATCCAGCTAACTTTGCTCGGTATTCATAATCTACGGGATTAATAGCAAAGACTTGTGCGCCATTACGATAAGCTTTACGAAGTTTAATTCCCGCTAAAGGGACTTCTCTATCGATGTTACAACCAATCACTAGGATGTTATCTTGATGCTCTAACTCTTCATATATGAGTGTACTTGTTGGCGTAGCAGTTTGCTGTTCTTGATCTTTAAAATCGACTTGTTGTAAACGGTGGTCGATGTTTTGTACCCCTAAAGCTCTCATTAACTTTTGTAGTAAATATAACTCTTCTACTGTAGATGAACTAGAGGCAAAAGCGGCTACTTGTTCGGGGCCATACTGTTTAATTACTTTACTTAAACCATCAGCAGCGAATTTTAATGCAGTTTCCCAAGCAACAGTTTCCCATTGACCATTACGCTTAATTTGTGGTTTCCCTGCCCGATGAATACTGTTTAAACCTAAATAGCTAAAACGATCTCTATCGGATAGCCAGGTCTCATTAATAGCCTCATTTTCTTTAGGTACAGCACGCATTAATTTATTATTGCGTGTATGAAGATAAATATTGGAGCCTAAGCAATCATGGGGAGCAATGCTATCATGCTGAACTAATTCCCAGGCTCTTGCTGTAAAACGAAAGGGCTTAGAAGTTAAGGCGCCTACTGGGCAAAGGTCAATAATGTTACCTGATACTTCAGAGCTCATGCTGTGGTTTACATAAGTACCAATTTGCATATGCTCACCTCTTCCGGTAGCACCCAACTCTCTAATTCCAGCAATTTCTTCACCAAAACGAACACAACGAGTACAGTGAATACAACGAGTCATTTCAGTTGCGATTAAAGTGCCTAAGTTATCATCTTCAACAGCGCGTTTAGTCTCTGTGTATTCAGATTGACCGGTACCAAAGCCCATTGAAACATCTTGTAATTCGCATTCACCGCCCTGATCACAAATAGGACAATCTAGAGGATGGTTAATTAATAAAAATTCCATCACTACTTTTTGTGAATGCAATGCTTGTTCAGATTTTGTAAAGACCTTCATGCCATTAGTAATAGGAGTAGCACATGCAGGGACTGGTTTTCTGCCATTTTCTACTTCAACTAAGCACATGCGGCAATTAGCTGCCACAGATAATTTTTTATGATAACAAAAACGAGGGATATGAATACCCGCTTCATCAGCAACCTCGATAATCATCTTGCCATTTTCAACTTCAAATGTTTTACCGTCAATTTCAATAGTAGCCATGGTCTAACCTTCTAAATTATGCTGCGACGACCGAGCGTTTATGCTTAATGAAATAATCAAATTCATGATAAAAATGTTTTACAAAACTTTGTACAGGCCAAGCAGCCGCTTCACCTAATGCACAGATTGTACGCCCTTCAATATTGTCTGCGACGTTCACTAATTTTTCTACATCGCCAGGCTCACCCTGACCATGTTTAATACGATGTAGTAAGCGAACGAGCCATCCTGTTCCTTCACGACAAGGAGTACATTGCCCACAAGATTCATCCATATAAAATTCAGAAATTCGATATAAAGCATCGACCATACAGGTAGTTTCATCCATTATAATAACAGCCCCGGAACCTAAGCCAGAACCTGCCTTTTGAATGCAGTCATAATCCATATCTAATCCCATCATGATTTCTCCGGGCAGAACAGGCATAGAGGTTCCACCGGGAATGACCGCTTTAATCTTACGATTATTTAAAACACCACCAGCAAGTTCTAATAAAGTCTTAAAAGGAGTACCCAGTGGAATTTCAAAATTTCCTGGCTTATTAACATGGCCACTTACGCTAAAACATTTTGCTCCACCATTATTAGGTTTGCCTAATTTTAAGAACCAATCACCACCTTTCTCCATAATAACAGGCACTGAGGCAAAAGTTTCTGTATTGTTTATGGTGGTTGGCTTCCCGTATAAGCCATAATTAGCTGGAAAAGGAGGCTTAAAACGTGGCTGGCCCTTTTTACCCTCTAGAGAATTAAGTAATGCTGTTTCTTCTCCACAAATGTAAGCCCCGGCTCCTAAATGATTGTATAAATCAAAATCCATGCCAGAGTCTAAGATGTTTTTTCCTAATAAGCCGGCCTCATAAGCTTCTTTAAGTGCTGCTTCGGTTCGTTCGTAAGGTAGCCAAAACTCGCCACGGATGTAGTTATAACCTACATTAGAGCCCATGACATAACCGGCTATAGCCATTCCTTCGATCAATTGATGAGGATTTAATGCTAAGATGTCTCTGTCTTTACACGTTCCAGGCTCACCTTCATCCGAATTACATACTACATACTTTTGTACTGGAGAGTTGCGATTCATAAAACTCCACTTCAAACCAGTGGGAAACCCAGCACCACCTCTGCCTCGTAAAGCAGAGGTTTTTAATTCATCAATGATTAATTGAGGAGAAGTTTGTTCTTTTAAAATTTTACGCCAAGCACTATAGCCACCAACACTTTCATAAGCAGATAAAGTCCATGACTTTGGCAAATGTAAGGTTCGATAACAAACTTGATTTAATTCAACCATGGAGTCACCTCAATCGCTTATTGGTATTGTTCCAATACTTTATCTATAGAGTCGGTAGTTAGATTTTCATGATAATCTTTATCTACCTGCATCATTGGTGCGTTAACACACGCGCCTAAGCATTCAACTGATCTTAATGTGAATCGTCCGTCATCGGTTGTTTCACCTAGTTGAACATCTAATTTTTTTTGTAAATAATCAACCACACCTTTTGAATCACGTAATAAACAAGAAATATTAGTACATACATTAATTAGGTGTTTGCCTACAGGTTTATGTTCGTACATAGTATAAAAGCTTGCCACTTCATAAACCGCAATAGCTGGCATGTGAAGATAATCTGCCACAGCATCCATTAACTCAGGTGTTAAGTGTCCATGAGTTTCTTGAACAATTCTTAGGGTACTCATTACAGCTGATTGTCGTTGATTACTAGGATATTTAGCAATCCAATGATCAATATCTTGCATCTGTTCTGCTGTCATATATTGAAGCAATGTTTTTTCTGAATGTTCAGACATGTGAAAACCTTTATAAAATTACTATTAATATCTTTAAAAATAATAAATTAACGATCTATCTCACCAAATACGATATCTTGACTAGCTAAAATAGCCACACCATCAGCTAACATATGACCACGAACCATTTCATCATAACTCGATAGATGAGCAAACCCAGGTGCACGTATTTTCATGCGGTATGGTTTATTTGCACCGTCAGAAACCATATAAATACCAAACTCACCTTTAGGTGCTTCTACAGCACTGTATACTTCTCCTGCTGGCAAACAAAAGCCCTCAGTAAACAGTTTGAAATGATGAATTAAAGCTTCCATATCATGTTTCATTTCAACACGACGGGGTGGTGTAATCTTATGATCATCAATTTTAACGGGGCCTGGGTTGTTACGTAACCATTCAATACATTGTCTAATTATTCGGTTAGATTCTCTTAACTCAGCTATACGCACTAAGTAACGATCATAGCAATCACCTGTTTTTCCCACAGGAATATCAAAATCCATTTGATCATAAGCCGCATAGCTTTGTTTTTTACGTAAATCCCAGGCAACACCGGAACCACGTAACATCGGCCCAGTAAATCCCCATTGCAAGGCATCCTCTGGAGATACAACACCAATATCAACGGTACGTTGTTTCCAAATTCTATTATCGGTTAATAGTGTTTCATATTCGTCAACACATTTAGGAAAACGTTCAGTAAAACTCCAAAGGAAATCTAATAGGCCACCTTCTCTAGTCTCATTCATTTTGTCAATTTCACGATCACTATGCCAACGAGATGCTTTATATTTGGGCATAGAGTCAGGTAAATCACGAGCAACACCGCCAGGTCTATAATAGGTTGCGTGCATGCGTGCGCCTGAAACCGCTTCATAACAATCAAATAAATCTTCTCGCTCTCTAAAACAATAGAGAAATACGGTCATAGCACCTAAATCAATAGCTATTGCGCCTAACCAAAGAAGATGATTTAAAATACGTGTCACTTCATCAAACATTGTACGAATATATTGAGCCCTTATTGGTGCTTCAATATCTAAAAATTTTTCTATAGCACGGACATAAGCGTGTTCATTACACATCATGGATACATAATCCAGTCTATCCATGTAACCAATGCTTTGAATATAAGGCTTAGTTTCTACTAATTTTTCTGTAGCTCGATGCAAAAGACCTATATGAGGATCTGCGCGAACAATAGTTTCACCCTCAAGTTCAAGCACTAAGCGTAATACGCCATGTGCAGCAGGATGCTGTGGACCGAAATTTAAGGTATAATTTTTTAATTCAATCATTCTTCGCCACCTTTATTGACCATATAGCGATTGTCATTTCGAATAACCTTGGGAACAAGTATCCTTGGTGCGATATCTACTGGAGCATAAATAACCTTTTCGAGCTTCGCATCATAACGCATTTCAACTTGTCCACTTAGGGGGAAATCTTTACGGAATGGATGCCCGATAAAACCATAATCCGTTAGAATACGTCTTAAATCGGGATGACCTTCAAATAAGATACCGTATAAGTCATAGGCTTCGCGCTCAAACCAATTTGCACCCTTCCATACAGTGTGCACTGAAGGGACAATTAAATGAGCCGCATCAGTAAATACTTTAACTCTTAATCGATGATTTTTAGTGGTTGAAAGCAGATGATAAACTACTGCAAAACGAGGTTTATCAACAGACCAGGCCTTTGTTTCTTGTCGTTCAACACCACGAGAAAACCCATTTTCAGTAGCTGAATCTGTTTTCCAATCGTATTCACCATAATACAAATAATCTACACCACATAGATCAATGAGCTGATCAAAGCAAAAAGGCTCATTATCACGTAATGCCAGCATTAGTGCTTTTATATCCTGGGCTTTACACTCAATAGTTAGTTCATTATGAGCTAAAGTACTTTGTGTAATATAATTTGCGAACTCAGCATTAAGCTGTTCAACTAAATAATCAGTTTTAGTCATTTAATGGGCACCTTTGATATTCCTGATTAGGCTTCTATGATTCGTTTATGTCTAATTTTATTTTGCAATTGAATAATGCCATAAAGAAGCGCCTCAGCGGTAGGAGGACATCCAGGGACATAAATGTCAACTGGCACGATACGATCACAGCCTCGAACTACTGAATAAGAATAATGATAATAGCCACCACCATTCGCACAGGAGCCCATAGAAATAACCCAACGTGGTTCAGCCATTTGATCATAAACTTTTCTTAAGGCTGGAGCCATTTTATTACATAAGGTACCTGCAACAATCATTACATCCGATTGACGAGGACTAGGACGAAAAATAACCCCAAAGCGATCCAAGTCATACCGCGCTGCACCAACATGCATCATTTCTACAGCACAACACGCTAAACCGAAGGTCATAGGCCACATAGAACCACTACGTGCCCATCCTAATAATTTATCAATGCTTGTTGTTTCAAAACCTTTTTTTTGTAATTCTGCAACCGCCATAGTTTATTCGCCTCTAAGCAGCTAATCATCAATAAAAATCAAAGCCATTTGCAATAGAATAGGATTATTCCCACTCTAAGGCACCTCGCTTCCACTCATAAATAAAGCCAATTACTAATAAACCTAAAAATAACATCATCGCACCAAAACCAAACCAGCCTAGCTTGCGTAATGCAACAGCCCAAGGAAAAAAGAAGGCTGTCTCTAAGTCAAAAATAATAAATAAAATAGCTACTAGATAAAAACGCACGTCAAAAGGAATATGGGAGCTTTCAAAAGCATCAAAACCACATTCATAAGGCGCATTTTTGGCAGCATCTGGATTATGCTTGGAAAATAAGGCACCAGCGCCAATCATCACTACGCCTATAATCAAACCTAGGATAATAAAAACGAGTATGGGTAAATATTGAGATAGCATTCGCTCACCTTGCTCGGATTAAAATGGTGCCGAAGGTCGGACTCGAACCGACACGGCTTACGCCACCGCCCCCTCAAGACGGCGTGTCTACCAATTCCACCACTTCGGCAATTCTTATTAATTTATTTACTTTAAAAATTACGTAAAAAATTAAACTTTTTTATTGTTTTCCACTTTTACTTTGTTCAGGTACTGGAACTGTATTTTGAGGTATTGTTGTTTGCTGTGGCATTGCTTGATCTACTTTCTGGTATTTTGTAGATACAAGATAAGAGAGCGTTAAGCTCGTAGCAAAAAAAATAATGGCTAGACCACCAGTTAGCTTGAACATAAAACCACCTGTCCCTTGGCTACCAAATAAAGTATTTGAAGCGCCTGAGCCAAAAGCAGCACCAATGTCAGCGCCTTTACCATGTTGTATTAATACTAAGCCGATTAAGACTACAGCAACTAATACATGAAGCATTAATATCACTTGATACATTTAATAATTTCCACAAACTGTTTCGCATTTAGTGATGCACCACCAATTAAACTGCCATCAATATCAGGCATAGCAAATAATGCTTTAGCATTCTGTTCATTAACGCTTCCTCCATAAAGAAGAGTCAATTGATCTGCATCATGATCATTTATTTCTTTAATCAGTTTTCTAATAAACTGATGAACCTCTTGTGCTTGCTCTGGTGTTGCAGTTTTACCTGTACCTATCGCCCATACTGGCTCATAAGCTACTACACACCCTTTAAAACTGTTTTTATTTTTTCCACTTATTGCAAGTAATTGTTTAGTTATTACTTCCTCTGTTTGTCCTTTTTCACGCTCAATTAGCGTTTCACCAACACAAAGAATAGGTATCATACCATGATCTTTTACATGGTGGAATTTCTCAGCCACAAAATTTTCATTTTCTTGAAAATATTGTCGACGCTCTGAGTGTCCTACTAATACATAAGCACAATTATAATCCTTAAGCATAGGAGCCGATAGTTCTCCGGTATAAGCCCCAGAATTTTTAGGATAAACATTCTGAGCACCTAATTTTATAGAAGGATGGATTAAATTATTTACCAAAGGAATATAAATTGCCGGAGGTGCAATCATTATTTGAGTCAAAGAATTTAGATCGATTAATTCATTTAACTCATTAACCAATTGGGTTATTTGCTGTAATTGGCCATTCATTTTCCAATTACCAGCTACAATTTTTTGTCTCATCACTTCTCCTAAATTTGCTGTGGACTATACCCAAACTTATTAAAGATGTGTAGCGCTATTGCTTTTTTTTCTATGATATTAATTAAAAAATATATTCACTGGATTGTTTATCGACTATTTGCATAATCTAAGGATTTAGTTAGAATCTTAAGAGACCATACAAGGAGGAGGTACGAAATGAAAGCAACTATCCAGAAAATAATCGAGGACATCTCTGCTTTATCAGTGCCCATGGATCCTGCGCAAATCCAAAAAATATTTGCTATCTACCCCGAATTTACTCCAACAAGTCCACCAAAGGATTTAGAACATCAATGGGCCCAACTAGTCGTTATCCTCAAACTGACTGAAGAAGGAATAAAATTAAAAGAAAAAATTGACGATTTAAAATTGCACGAGGAAGAAATCACCCAATATACAGAGCGAGGTATTGTTTTACAAAGAGAACTAAGTGAGCTAGAGCTAGAACTAGTACGCTTACAAACTGAAATAATGCAGGCCCGTACTGAACTCACCGAACTCTATAATAGGCTTTTGCTGGCCATTAATAAGCAAGGTCCTCAAGAAGCACTGCAAGAAGCGTCTCCTGATTCAGCTACAAAAATGCAGTTAAAGGCTATTATCGACATTCGTGCAGAATTAGAAAATGACATTAAACTCTTAACCTTGCCTACTGCAAAATTAAAATTATTGGAGTTAAAGGATAAACAAACAGTACTGCTTAACGATATTCACCGTCACATGGAACGCTATCATTTTGATCTAGCGGTCCCGGCTAAAGAACACCTCGATTCATGGCAGATAACTGGCTCAACTTTGTCGAACACACTAGCGACTATTATTCGCCTAAAACCTGAATTTGAAAAGTTACAAGAACAATTTGCTGATTGTCTCTCTACAAAAGATGCGCAAAAGAAAATAGATAAATTACAACAGAGTAAAGACCAGGTAATTCATGAGCTCAGTGCGCTCGCCCAAAAAATAACAGAACATAAATTATCAAAAGCACTACAAATTAAACTAACTCAAGAATTTCAAGCAACGACTAAGGTTCAACATCTCATTGATAGCTACTCAACTAAAGTAGATTCTGTATTGTCTTATATTGATCCGCGCTCATGGTCTACCTGGTATACAAATAAAACAGCCTATAATGAACAGCAAAACGAAATTATTCTTTCTCTAGATTTTTTAACTTTATTAAAAAATCAAAAAGAAAAGCAAGAGCAACAAAATGATTTGACTACGCAAATTGAAGTGCTCGCAAAAATTTCCAACTCAAAAGACATGTCGGCTGAAACGGAAAGCACATTAATAGATAGGACTAGAATATTAGTCAATGAACTTCCCGCATGCAGAGTACCCAGCAGTTTTAGTCCTTCAGCATCTGCAGCAGATTATTACTTATTACTTATTGATAATATTTCTTTAATACCTGAAAAAATTAAGCTCTATGAAACTTTAGTGTCTCTTGTTAATTTATTGCTGCCTATAATGACCGAGCAACTACAATATAGAAGCGATTATAATTTACCTGAGGCTCAAGATAATCTCTTACCATCAATTGATGAATTGCAAAAGGCAATTCCCTCTACAACAGGATTAATTCAAAAAAAGGAGCAGTTACAAGCTTGCGAACTTTATCTTGAAAAGATAAGGCTTTTACTGACTAAACTAAAGCCAAAAACAAAACAGGAAGAGGCCATCACACAAAAACAAGAGGACATTGAGTTTAATATAGAAATACTTAAAATTGCTTTGGAAAACAAAAATCGACTAGAAAAGGAAAAAACTTTAGCCATTCAGATAGAGCAACACACTACAAAATTCTCTATGTTACAAAATGACATCGCAGAAAAAATGAGGCAAATTAAAGCAGACGACAACCTGAGCTTAGTAAAAGATGAGACCGTTCATTCTGCGACCACTGAAGTGGTAGTTGCCGATTTGACAAGAGCATCGGAGCCTAAACAAAAAGTTGAAGAATCCTCTGTAGTTGTAGTAGATGGTGTGCATTACGAACACTCCAACCATGTTGTTGTGCCTGTGGAAGTAACACATCATGATACCCCTCTCACGCCTCTTCATAGTAAAGTAAGTGCCCCAGCTGAGGTGATAAGAATAGTTGAGCTTTTAGGCACTGAAAAAGAAAAAATCATATCAACTAGCACAATATCAGAACAAGAAAATGCAATGGCACTTAGAGATTCATCAGTAAAAAAGGTACTAATAACTCTGAATTCGGAAAATGGCGGGGTGCCTGTTACTAGAAAGCCAACTCCTGATCTAAGTATAATAATACCAGTTTTAGCCCCAGCGGTAGAAAAACCGGTAATTGATGTGGTAACAGATGATGCAGCAAAGAAAGCTCTTATTGTAGGCCAGGTTGGAGAAGATAGAGATGTAAGTCCTGTTGTTCATAAAGCTGTTTTAAATGGTACTCTCCCTTTACCGAAGCAGCCTATAATGGAAGGAGCCAAAACGCCCATTGTTACAGAACACCATGATAAAGAGCTTGTTGTCGATAGTCTTCAAGCTGTTGTAACAACGATAAACTCCCCGATACATACAAAGCCAGCTGTTGATGGGGTGAAGGTGATAGTAGACCCTACTATCACCTTAGACAGAGATGCTCTTCATGAAGTAACACTACCACCGAGTCAAAACCCTGAAGCGTTAAATCAATTAGAAAAATGGCATATAGCCAATATTGAAGCACTTGCTAAATATCCTGAAGAGCTAAGAACGTGGTATCTTGATCTTTATGCTGTGGCCACATTAGCGGTGAAGCAATCTCCTTATTCTTATAAATATTCTCACCTTATAAGAGATGTGTTTTTTGAATTGCATACGAAACAAGAGATAGATGTCCTCTATACTTATATAAGAATGTGTCCGTCACCCAAAGAACATTGCGAAGTCTTGTTAAGCTTAAAACCTGATCATAAGATTTCAGAACAACTTTTTGATGAGAAGGAAGAGCAGCTATTACCTGAGCCTTTACAGAAGCTCTATAGACATTATAAGAATTTAAAGGAACGCCATTCTGTTGCAGCAGAACTACTACTACAAACGATACATTCCTTGCATTTTATTTATCAAAATCAGGCTAAAGTCTCTGTAGCGTTTGTGATACCCCAAATTACTGAAGATCCTCGCTATGACTTTTTGAAAAGACAGAGAGGCTTTTTAAGAGTCTGGGAGTTAATAGAGGATTTTTGTCGCTTGATTATCGGTAAAATTACAGGACAACCAGAATACGAATATCGCAAAAGACCATCCTTCTTTAAAACCTGTTCTGAACAATTAATAGAAGAAGCAGAGTCTTTTGTTTCTAAAACTAAGAGTCCCTCTGTTGCTGCTGGGTAGATAAAAGGAAGTTAGGAAACGCCTACTTTGAGCTCGAATTTAATCAAAGCAGGCGTTTTGTGATGGGCATTAATCCAGAAACAAAATAAGGCTACACCCGTTTAAATAGCTTTTTTAGTTTGCATCTTCATGTCAATTTGCAGAATATCATCGCATAATTCTTGCGCCTGTCGTTTTACGCTATTTGCTTCATATCCCTCTACCATCACACGCAGCAAGGGTTCAGTGCCAGAAGGCCGGAGCAAAACTCTTCCGCTTCCTTTTAAGCGTTCCTCTAAGTTTTTTACTGCAGAAATTACCTGAGCATTTGAGGCTAATACTGAAGCATGATCCGTTTTTAAGTTAATCAATGTTTGTGGTAAAAGAGTAATACCGTCTAGTAACTGCTCTAAGGTTTTATTTTGTTTGATCATAATCGATAAAACCTGAAGTGCGGCGACGATACCATCTCCTGTCGTAGTTTTATCTAGGCAAACAATATGACCGGAAGTTTCCCCACCAATTCTCCAATCATTTTCCCGTAATGTTTCTAAAACATAGCGATCACCAACATTAGAGCGTAGAAAAGGTATTTCTAAAGATTGAAGAGCTAACTCTAATCCATAATTACTCATTACAGTACCTACGACACCACCATGTAATAATCCTCGTTGATATCTGTCTTTAGCAATAATATAAAGAATTTGATCGCCATCAATTACATTCCCATGAGGATCTACCAATATAACTCGGTCACCATCACCGTCTAAACCAATACCAATATCCGCTCCTGTACTTAAAACTTTTTTTCTTAATTGCTCAGGCGCTGTGGAACCGCATTCTTGGTTAATATTAAATCCATCTGGTTTATCACCGACAGTAATGACATGGGCACCTAATTCGACAAACACATTAGGGGCAACATGATAAGTAGCTCCATTAGCACAATCCACTACAATTTTTAAACCCGACAAACGAGTTAAAGAAGGAATAGTTGACTTACAAAACTCAATGTAACGCCCTGTCGCATCGTTAATACGCGAAGCCTTACCCAATTTAACGGAAGGGACAATTTCTAGATTTTTCTCTAATTCTGCCTCTATTTGCAACTCGACCTGATCAGGTAATTTGCCACCGTCTGAGGAAAAGAATTTAATGCCATTATCTTCAAATAAATTATGCGAGGCACTAATCATTATACCTGCATTCGCCCTTAAAGTTTGAGTTAAATAAGCAATTCCTGGAGTAGGCATAGGGCCTAATAAAGCAACATCTATTCCTGCAGCGGATAAACCGGCTTCAAGTGCTGATTCCAACATATATCCTGATATACGCGTGTCTTTACCGATAACTACTTTTTTTCTATGACCATTCACTAATACACGTCCAACAGCCCAACCTAATTTTAAAACAAACTCTGGATTAATATTGGAGTGGCCTACCTTTCCTCGTATGCCATCAGTGCCAAAATATTTACGTTGACTACTCATCCTTATCTACCTCTTATTCATACATTTATTATTAATAATTTTACTATTTTATATTGTCTGGTAAATCGCCTCAATCAGAGCTAAGGCTTGTTTAGTCTCATCTACATCATGTACTCTGAGTATTTTTACACCATTTAATGCGGCGTATACAGCAAGAGTAATACTTCCAATTAAACGTTCATCCACCTCTTTATTTAATAAAGATCCAATAGTACTTTTACGAGAAACCCCTAAAAGAATGGGTAAAGCAAATTGTTTGAATGAATTCAATTGGCGTAACAAAGCCATATTATGACTGACTTGTTTACCAAAACCAAAACCTGGATCTAATATTAAACGATTTTTAGCAATACCGATGGCCTCACAGCGATGAATACGCTCAGCAAAAAATTCTACTAGTTCTGGTAGAACCCCCTTTTTATAGTCAGGATTAGCTTGCATCGTTTGTGGTTGTCCCTGCATGTGCATTAGACATACAGGCACTCCTAGTTGAGCTGCCATAGCTAAGGCACCCTCTTGTCGTAAAGCATAAATATCATTAATAAAATTAGCGCCAGATTCGACAGTTGCTTGCATTACCTCTGGTTTGTAGGTATCAATGGAAATACAAATATCTGAATATTGTCTTATTTTTTTGATTACAGGGATAACACGGCTTAGCTCTATTTCAAGTGGAAGTTGTAAGGCGCCTGGTTTAGAGGATTCGCCACCAACATCGATAATATCAGCACCTTGATTTATTAAGTGAAGCGCATGTTCAGCAGCCTTATCGGAGTCTAGATACTTACCACCGTCAGAAAAGGAGTCACTTGTTACATTGACAACACCCATAATTAGAGGTTTTTTAAATACACTAGATGACGATAACTGGTTTTCTCCTAACCAGTTATCAAATTGTTCTGCATTCACAAAGAGTCTCTCATCATGCGAGCATTAATTACAAAAGAATATTAATGTTCTTCAGCTGGATTAACTATCGTTTCACCATTAATAGGTTTAGCTGATTGATTATTAATCGAGTCATTGTCAATAGGCTTGTTGTAACTTCCCCAATCAGCAGGCGGGGTAGGCTCTTTTCCTGACATTATTTCCCGAATTTGATTAGCATCAATAGTTTCATATTTAATTAAACTTTCAGCCATTAGATGGAGATGATCCATATTATCCAATAATATTTTTTTAGCACGTTGATAGTTTCTATCAATAATTGCTCGCACTTCATCATCAATTTGTTGGGCTGTTTTATCAGACATTTCTTTTTGTTTATTCATAGCACGACCTAGGAATACTTCTTCTTGTTCGTCACCAAAGGTTAAAGGGCCAAGAGGTGATAATCCCCAAGTTGTAACCATCTTGCGTGCTATTTCTGTAGAGCGCATAATGTCGTTGGAAGCACCAGTGGTAACTCCTTCAAGACCAAAAATTAACTCCTCAGCAATACGCCCACCAAATAAACTGGATAATTGACTCTCGAGACGTCGTTTACTGTGACTGTAACGATCTTGATCGGGTAAAAACATAGTTACACCTAAGGCTCGGCCTCTAGGGATAATAGAAACTTTATATACTGGATCATGTTCTGGTACCGATAGACCAACAATAGCATGCCCTGCTTCATGATAAGCCGTAAGCTTTTTCTCATTATCGTCCATGACCATAGAGCGTCGCTCAGCACCCATCATAATTTTATCTTTTGCTTTTTCTAATTCCATCATGCTAACTTTGCGTTTATTGGCACGTGCAGCAAATAAAGCAGCTTCGTTAACTAAATTAGATAAATCAGCTCCGGAAAATCCAGGAGTACCTTGGGCAATAGGCATTACTAGTACATCTGGATCGACAGGCACTTTCTGTAGATGAACTCGTAAAATTTGCTCACGACCACGAATATCAGGTAATGGCACAACTACTTGACGATCAAAACGACCGGGTCTTAATAAAGCGGGATCTAAGACATCAGGGCGGTTAGTTGCAGCAACTACAATAACCCCTTCACTGCCTTCGAAACCATCCATTTCCACTAATAATTGGTTTAGTGTTTGTTCACGCTCATCGTGACCACCGCCTAAACCAGCCCCGCGATGACGACCTACTGCATCAATCTCATCGATAAAGATAATACAAGGAGCATGTTTCTTAGCTTGTTCAAACATATCACGTACGCGTGATGCGCCCACCCCAACGAACATTTCCACAAAATCCGAACCAGAAATAGTGAAGAAGGGAACTTTCGCTTCCCCAGCAACTGCTCTGGCTAATAAGGTTTTACCAGTACCAGGGGAACCTACTAACAAAACGCCCCGAGGAATACGGCCACCTAAGTTTTGGAATTTAGTAGGATCGCGTAAGAAATCAACCAATTCTTTTACTTCGTCTTTTGCTTCATCGACACCAGCCACATCAGCAAAAGTAACTTTTACTTGATCTTCACCTAATAAACGAGCTCTAGAGCGGCCAAAAGACATAGCGCCTCGACCACCCCCACCTTGCATTTGGCGCATAAAAAATACCCACAACCCGACTAAGAGAAGCATCGGCAACCAATTCATGAACCAATGTAGTAAGAAACTTTCTTGTTGTTTTTCTTGACCGCTAACATCTACTTTGCTTTTTAACAATTGTCCTAATAAGGCATTGTCAGGCATAGGCATGTAAGTAACAAAATGTTTATTATTCCTAGTCATACCCTTAATAATCCGATTATCTTCAATGGTCACTGAGTTAACCATTCCTTGTTCTACTTCTTTCAAGAACTGACTATAAGAAACTTTTTCAGCAACTGAGTTACGGGGGCCAAAATTACTGAACACAGAAACGAGAACAATCGCTATGATCAGCCATAAAAATAAATTCTTAACCATGTCGTTCAAAGTATTAACCTCTTTAGTTACTTACAGCTATTGTGAAAGCGATAAAACTACGCCTTGATAAAAATGTACTTAAAACCAGGTATTATTTTATTTAACGTATACCTATAAAGCTACTATAAATTATAGCCCTTTGCCAGCAAATAGGTTTCTTTTGAACGAGATCGTGAAGCCGCAGGCTTACGAATCACTACTTTATCAAAAGAAGTGCGCGCATTTTTTACCAATTCATCAAATCCAGTACCATGAAAAATTTTCACTAACATGGAGCCACCAGGCTTTAACATTTTTTCGGCAAAATCAAAAGCTAATTCTACTAAATACATTGCTCTTGGAATATCTATTGCCGAACTACCACTCATATTTGGGGCCATATCTGATAATAACAAGTCTACCCCCCGTTCTGGAATAAGATTTACTAATTCATCAAACACCTGCTCTTCACGAAAATCACCTTGAATAAAGTGCACATCAGGGAAAGCATCCATAGGTAAAATATCTAAGGCAACAATATGGCCTCGTCCTTGTAACTGTTCTGTTACATATTGAGTCCATCCTCCAGGTGCAGCACCTAAATCGACTACGGTCATTCCTGGTTTTAATAAAGACTCTTTTTCATTAACTTCTTTTAACTTATATACAGCACGGCTTCTATAGCCTTCCGCATGTGCTTTTTTTACATAAACGTCATCAAAATGTTCTTGTAACCAACGTTTGCTACTTTTTGTACGAGGCATAAACTCTAATAATAAACTAATTTCCCCTATGATACTGAATTTCACTACCTTTTCCCAGCAAAACGTGCAATAATTTACCATTTTTTTATACAGGAACCTGAGAAATTGGATACATCATTCAAACAATCATTAAAAGCACAAGCTCATCACTTAAAACCAGTAGTTCTTCTTGGCGCAAAAGGACTGACTGATGCCGTAGTGGCAGAAACAGATATTGCTTTAAACATTCATGAACTCATCAAGGTCAAAATTAATGGCGCTGAAAAAGAAGATCGTCTTGAAATGAGCAATAATCTCTGCCAAAAACTAGAAGCTGAACTGGTACAAATGATTGGCAATACTGCAATCATTTATCGAAAAAACAAAAATCAATAAATTCAATATACTCCTCTTTTTTCAATCTGCCTTCCTTGGATCATTCCCGTGGAAACGGGAGGCTCCAGATAGCTAAGATAAACTTCACTTTATCAGCGTAATTCCTTATTCCTTTATTACTACCGCTTAAATAAATGCGATAAATTTTTTTCTAAATATTGCAAATGAGAATGATTATCATTTATATTAAGGGACGATTAAAATTAAAGGGGTTATTATGGCATTGGCTTATGGCAGTTTTCATGAATTAAGTCATCAATTACGTTTTTTATTATTTGAAATGGGGATTGCTCTTCCTCAACAACACGTTGATTATTATATTACTTTAGTGCACCGAACTTATTTAAAAAAATTACAAGATGCGGCTATTCAAGAAGGATTTATTGCAAGTCCTATCATTACTCATCATGTGCATGATTTTTTAGAACAATTAAGTCTTAAATTAAAAGAAACACTACCAGAAAGTCGTTTTTTTGCTTGGGATAAGCTGTATCATCAATGTAATGAAACAATAGCAAATACGGCTTTAGCTCAAGCCTATAAAAAATGCTGGGATATGCGCCTAAGTAAAGAGCTTGCTGGATACCCTAATCTATGGCAATGGATAGAACAACAAACAGCAGAGGAGAGTTTGTTATTTTTAGATCAATGGGGCTGTTTAAATCAGCGTATCGGCGGATCCAACTAGTTATCGCAACTTTGCCGCCTCTAGTTTGTGTTAAAAATTTCAATAGGACTTTTATAGTTTAAACACTTTCTTGGCCTATTATTTAACTCATTCTCAACAGTACTAATTGCATCATCACTAATGGTGTTAAAAT
>CANJQE010000006.1 GCA_947476305.1 Legionellaceae bacterium | reverse complement strand
TTTTGGAAAAGTGTTCACGATCAGGCAAGAATAGGTGTTCACGATCAAACAAGAATCACTGTTCACGATCAGCAAGAATAGGTGTTCACGATCGACAAGAATTACTGTTCACGATGGGCGAGAATACCCAGCGGAACATCGGCTATATGGAATCAACCCCTTTCGGATATCGGAGTTCGTCTGGCTGTTGCTGGTTTAGTTCGTATTGGGGATGTAGTTGTTCTTTCAGAGGAAATGCATTTAATTTTAAAATGCGAACTGTCTACTTGGGTTATTTCCACCACTCACTATGGTGATACAACTAAAACCATAATGACTCATTCAATTTGCACTCTGTTAGCACTCTGTAGAGCCAGTTACATTGTCGTTAAATTAACTAACTCTATGATTATATTGGTGTCCCGGGCAGGATTTGAACCTGCGACCTGCCCCTTAGGAGGCGCAAAATGTTAAGTCCAATGTAATCCAGAGAAATCCATTAATCCCTATATAATATAGCATTTATCCTGTTGCGTTGTTTATTGTCGTCCAATACAATACGTCTAAATCCAGAAAATTGTAGTCACCAATATAGTCACCTGGATATTCAATTACAATGCCACAATTAAGGTTAATGTATGAGTGATAAAACTCCAGAAAAAAAGCTGACCATTCGCAATAGTACTGCTGAATTTCTTATCTTTACACAACAGGCAGGGGAAAGTGGTATTGAAGTACGTTATGAGAATGGTTCTATTTGGCTGACTCAGAAACTGATAGCTGAGTTATTTGAGGTAAGTATACCCACTATTAATGAGCATCTTAAGAATATATTTGAATCGCAGGAGCTTGATCAAAATTCAGTTATTAGGAAATTCCTAACAACTGCCAGTGATGGGAAAAATTATAATACTCAGTTTTATAATCTCGATGCAATTATATCCGTTGGTTATCGTGTTAACTCTAAACGTGCCACCCAATTTCGCCAATGGGCTACTCAAGTTTTGAGTGAGTTTGCAATCAAAGGGTTTGTTTTGGATAAAAAGCGTCTTGAGAATGGTAGTTTCCTTGGCGAGGATTATTTTGAGCAGTTGCTGGAAGAAATCAGGGAAATCCGTCTCAGCGAGCGTCGTTTTTATCAAAAAATCACGGATATCTATGCAACCAGTGTTGATTACAATAAAAACGCGCCAACTACCCGAGACTTTTTCGCCAAAGTACAAAATAAACTGCATTATGCGATTCATGGCCATACTGCATCAGAGCTTGTGCTTGAACGTGCGAACAGCAGTAAGCCACATATGGGGCTTACAAATTGGGAAGGTAGCCCGAATGGAAAAATTCTTAAAACGGATGTATCTGTTGCTAAAAACTACCTGAATGCAGATGAGTTAGATTCTCTTGGTCGTATAGTCAATGCCTATTTAGAGTTAGCAGAAGATCGCGCTAGACGCAAAATTCCTATGACAATGGAAGATTGGGCTACACGATTAGACAAGTTTCTTGAGTTTGATGAGCGCGATGTATTGCAAAATGCAGGGAAAATTAGCGCAAAAATAGCAAAAGATCATGCTGAAACTGAGTTTGAGAAATATCGCATTATTCAGGATCGCCTCTTTGAGTCTGATTTTGATAAGGAAATTAAAGCTTTTACAGATGAGATGGACTCTCAGTATAAGCGTGATTAATCATGAGTTATTATCGCATGAATATTCTAATTCAAATTTGGGAGACAGTGTCTCCCAAATTCAAACTATTCAATTGTGCAAGCGGTGTCTGCACAATTATGCAACGCTACGTTGCACAATTTAAAAGAGCGTTTTTTCATGAGTAAATTAACTGCCCAAGCCGTAAAAACTGCAGCTCCACGTGATAAAGAATACAGGCTTCATGATGGAGATGGATTGTTTTTTCGGGTGCGTCCAAGCGGTGCTAAAAGTTGGTTGTTTTCTTTTAGCCTGCCCGGGGATCGTAAATTAATCAGAATGCCAATTGGTTCGCTAAAAGATGTTAGTCTGAAGGAAGCGCGTAATAAAGTAACTGAGTTACGAAAATTAGTAGTAGAGGGTATTGATCCACGCACTGCAAAGGCTGCCGCAATTGCTGCCAACGCGCAGGCCATTACCATGCAAGTGTTATTTAATACCTGGATTGAGTTTGAGAAGGTGACCCAACGGGTTACTGCAACATGGATTAAACGTCATGAGGATCGTTGGCGTATTCACTTAAAAAAGCCTCTGGGTAATATATTGGCGCGAGATATCACTCGCGCTCATCTTTCAACAGCATTGGATTCCATGACTCGCAAAGGCATTAAAGAGGAAACACGAAAAGCCCTATCCACGCTAAACCTGATGATGGATTATGGCTTAACTCGCCATTTAATTGACATGAATCCAGCTCGCCTGCTCAAGCCTAAAGATTTTGCAGCCACAGCCAGCAGACCGCGCGATAGAGTGCTAACAATAGTTGAGTTACGCCAATTATGGAAAGCCTTGGATCAAGCCAGCAATGGAATGTCATCTAATAAAGGTATTTCAGCTATGTCTGTGATCATCACCAGTGCAATAAAATTATTGATTTTGACAGGTGCTCGCCGTTCTGAAATTGCTGGCATGCGTAAAGATGAGCTTGATCTCAACGCAGGTCTTTGGATTTTACCCAAAGAGCGAACCAAAAATCGGCAAGGTCACACCATTTATCTTCCACCACTGGCAATCGAACTTATCAAAGCACTTGAGCCTATTTGTGCTGATTCACCATTTGTTTTTGACACAGGCAATTACTTAAGTGCAGGCCACATTCATCCAGATACATTAACTGGTGTTATTTCTCGATTAAGAGGTACTGCTAAGGGTGCAAAGAAAAAGATCAGTATTGGTGCGCCGCTGGCTGATATAAAGCCATTCAGCATACATGACATTCGTAGATCTGCGGCCACAGCGTGGGGTGAGCATTTAAAAACAGCCCCACATGTGATTGAACGCATGTTAAACCACCAACCTGAAAATAAGTTGGTTGCTACTTACCAACGTGCTGTTTATGCAGATGAACAACAAGCTGCGTGGTTGGGGTGGGGGCGATTAATTGAACACCAAATTATCAATGAATCAAATAATGTTATATCGCTTAAACGAACAATTAACGGATGAATATGAATATAGTTATAGACAGTAAAAAGGAAAAGATTAATAAAATACTTGCGCTAGCAAAGCATAATAATTGGTATGGTTTTGCTGTTCTTTATAAGTATTACGGAAACATAAAACACCCAGTAAATGGATATTCAATCAATCAACTAAAATCAAAGACAGAGCCTGAGTTAGATCAAATTTTATCTTCTTTCAAGAAATATAAAAATGATGCTGAAGAGCAGGCAGAAAAAAGTTTGTACTACAATAAACCAGACCATGATGCTGAATTTGATTATTGGTGCAAGCAGCCTTATTGGGACGTTCTTGATGAAGGGGTTATTTTAATATTAGGTAAGGAACCAAGAAAAATTAAATATGATTATATTAAAAGGTATAGTAGTGGCTCTAAATTTGAAAAAAAATATACTGAAATTAGAGAAACAGCGCAAAGATACATTACTGCTGGAGAGCTATCATCATCAGCACTTCCTGGTGTGTTTTTAGCATGGGCTCAGAGGATGGGATATGAGATTCCCGTCAAATTATTGGAAACGATGAATATTTATAATATTCAAATAGCTGACTGGCAAACCCTATACAAACAGGCAGCAGAGATAATTGCATTTAAAAATAAAACAATTGAGATTTTAGAGGACAAATTAAACAAGCTTCAAGTTGAAAATGAGCAATTAACAGATAATTTTCGTCTTCTACTTGATGAGGATAGTGATTTTTATTCACTAGAGCTTGATGCAGCTAATATTATCCAGAATATGGTTATCAAGCATTTTGATAAGTCAGTTTCTTTTAAAGAGCAAGCGACTCAATGTTTGGAAAAACTTTATCCAAATTTATCTTCGGAGGCTAAAAAGAGAATAGCAATTATGTTAAACCCAACTGCTTGCAAATTGGGTGGAAGACCGAAGGAAGAAAATAATTTATAAAACTAGTCGCCCCTTTATAACCCAGTTCTAGTAAGGGTTATTGCTTAACCCATCCACCTGTTTTTTCAAAAACACCCATAACCCTTTTAAGTATTTTGACTTATCGGACTGTGTCATCCTGTGTTTTCCTTAGGCAAACGTAGGTGATTCACAATGAGCAAACTTCCGCAAACAGGCTTTTTAAGGCTCGCACAAATTTTGGGTAGTTCTAAATATCCGTCTCTAATTCCTGTCAGTAAGTCCACATGGTGGGAAGGTGTTAAAACAGGTCGTTTTCCCCAACCGATAAAGCTAGGACCGCGTATAACAGCTTGGCGTGTTGAGGATATTTTAAAGCTCATAGATAAGGGAGGGAGCTGTGCTTGAAGTAACAGATACAGAACTAATGCTCAGCATTTTTTATTTAAAAATATTAGAAAGATGCATTAAGTATGGGATGGGGCAGGCTTATATCCAAGACCAATTAGAAGAAGCTCGCCACCAGTTAACGCAATATTGTAAAAGGAATTATAAGGATTTGCATCATGGATTTTAATCAAATTATTAATCAATTCCAAGTGGAGTTATCAGCCAATGGCATTACTCCTCCGAACGATATAATTGCTAATGCGCAATTGCATCGTTTTCATATTGAAGGAGATAAATCTGGATCTAGAAATGGGTGGTATGTATTTCATCTTGATGGTGTGCCATGTGGAGTATATGGTAGTTGGAAAACAGGAATTCATTTGAAATGGAGTGCTAAAAAGCAAGATCATATGACTGCATCTGAACGTCGTAATCAAGTCGAACGTATAAAAGAAGCTTGTAAAATGCGTAATGCGATGAAAGCCAAGGAGCAACAGGAAGCCGCCTTACGCGCTGAGCATTTGTGGGAGAGTTACCCTAAAGCAAATCCTCACCATCCATACATAATAAGAAAACGCATATCACCATTTTATGCCCGTCAACATAGCAAAGAAATTGTTTTACCCATTATCGATTTTGACGGAAAAATATGGAGTTTGCAGTATATTAATGAACTTGGTGAAAAAAGATTTTTATTCAATGGAGCAATAAAAAGTCATTTTATACCTATTCAGCATCAACCAACCAATGATCGAAAAATATTAGTTTGTGAGGGATTTGCTACTGGCGCAACATTGGCTGAAAAACATCCAACATATTGTGTGATTGCAGCTTGTAATGCTGGAAATTTAAAATCAGTAGCTACATCTATTCGTAATTGTTCATCTAATGCGGAGTTGATCATATGCGTTGATGACGATCGATTAACCCCCAACAATCCTGGCTTAACAAAAGGACGGGAAGCCGCAATTGCTGCGGGAGCATTACTTAGCAAACCAATATGGCCCGATTGTGCACCAACATCATTGAAAGATTTTAATGATTTGAGTTGCTGGCTTGCTGAGCAGGAGGTGCAAAGTGTCTAATTTAGAGCAAGGAATATCTGAGAGAACTAAGGGAACCGAGAGAACCACCAATGATGACGCGCTATTTAACGGTTCTCCTAAGGAGATAATAGAGGGAACCACGGCCACTGATGATTTACAAAATTCCTCTGATTTAAAGTTGGAGGTAATCTCACCCAGCCATGTTCTACCTGAAATACTCGCGGAACCTGAAATCAAACGGCCTGGGTTTATGGTATATGACGACTGGGTTTCAATTGAGGGGCACTCTAAGCTTCCTGGCTTATATTGGCATGGGTTTACAGGTGGTCAAGAACCTAAACCAATTGATATATGGGTATGCTCACCCATTCATGCAGAAGCAATTACCGCCGATGAACGTAATGAATCTTTTGGTCTATTATTACACTTTATTCAGCCATTTGGTGGTTGGCGTGAATGGTCAATGCCCATGCATCTTCTAAAAGGCAATGGCGATGAAATGCGGGGTGAGTTACTAAATTTAGGAGTCAGAATAAATCTTGATGCTAAAAAGTATTTAAATAGCTGGCTGATGCAACAAAAACCTGAACGCAGAACAATAGCAGCAATACGTACTGGATGGCATTCTAGTGGACGAGCGTTTGTAATGCCGAATAAAACCATTGGTGATGATAATATACGATTCCAATCAGAATATGCAGCACACGATGATTTCATTCAGCAAGGTGATATTCAAAGTTGGCGTGAACAAGTTGCTATGCGTTGCAGTGGGAACCCTGTTTTATTGTTATCGGTATCAGCAGCATTTGCCGCACCTCTATTATTAAAAGCAAAACAACAATCTGCTGGTGGTGGTGGCATTCATTTAATCGGCAAGTCAAGTAATGGTAAAACAACTGCATTACAGGTTGCTGCAAGTGTATGGGGCGGTCCAGGTTATGTCCGTGCTTGGCGTGCTACTGCTAATGGATTAGAGGCTACAGCAGCGGCATTAAATGATAGCTTACTGGTTTTAGATGAAATCAGTGAATGTGATCCTCGTGAAATTGGTTCAATAATTTACGCATTAGCGAATGGACAAGGAAAACAGCGGGCCAAGCGTAACGGTGGATCGCGTGATTCTTTTAGATGGCGAACAATTGTTCTATCTAGCGGAGAACGTACTTTATCGGCCCATATGCAAGAAGCTGGACAGAGGGTCAAAGCTGGACAAGAAGCGAGACTGCTTAATATTCCTGCAACTGATCGGGCTTATGGTGCTTTTGATGATCTGCACGGTTTAACTGATGGGCGTATCTTTGCTGATTCTATGAAGCAAGCCACCAGTTTATTCTACGGGCTTAGTGGGCCGGCATTTGTTGAAAAATTGTTGAGCGATAAAGATTGTTTGTCAGAGCTATATGCCAAATTCTGTAATTTAGAAGGGTTTTATACATCAGATGGTATAGAAAGCCGAGCTGCGGGACTATTTGCACTGATTGCTCTTGCTGGCGAAAAAGCAACCGAATATGGTTTGACAGGATGGCAAGAAGGTGAGGCTTTAGAATCAGTCATTGAACTATTTAATGCATGGCGTGATTTTAGAGGCAAGGGTCAAACAGAAACACGTCAAATACTTCAGGGTATACGCCATTTTATTGATAGGCACGGAGATAGTCGTTTTTCTGGGATTGAAGAAAATTCTATTCGCTCATATCAAGGCGATAATATCGATCAAAGACCTGTAGTTCGAGAGCGTGCAGGCTATTGGAAAGATACGGATAAGGGGCGTATTTTCTTATTTAATTCTCCAGCACTACAAGAAGCAGCTCCAGGATTTGATTTAAATTGTATTTTACGTGCTTTAAATGAGTCAAAATGGATTGTAGATAAGGACTTTGGCAAAAACTCCAAAAAAGTTAAAGTTGGCGGGCGATCTATCTCCTTTTATTGGATTCTACCTAACGAGGAGGTATGACAATGAGCGTCCTTAATCTATTAGCCCGCATGGAATCAGCATCGGGTTCTCTGGTTCTCTCCAAGGCAACTTGTGGGGGAACCGTGGAAACTCAAGAGATACAAGAGGGTTCCTTTAGTTCCCCTGGTTACCCCAGTGATAATCAAGAAAAATATAATTTTGTTTCGGATGATATTCAATTAACTACTATTTGCAAATGTGGCTATCGTCGACCATTTTGTGCGTGTGGTTTTTATAAGTTTCTAGGCTAATTCAAGGAGAAATGCCATGGCTAGAAAGACTAAAGAGCAAGTAATGCTAGATCAAGCCGAAAAGAATAAAATCGAAGAAAAAAAGAAAGCAGCAACTACAGAGTTGTATTTGCATTGCCGTGGTCATGCAACATTGGCGCTTAGCAAATTACATGGGAATGGATTTGATGGTGTTGCTGCATTTGATCGACTTTCTAGAAGTGTAGATCGCGTTCTTAATAATGATACTAATGAAATTGAAGCCATGCTTATGACGCAAGCTAAAAGCCTTGAGTATGTGTTTTATGACGCATTATCTAAACTGCCTAATTCAAGCATAGAACATGCGGAGGTCTTCGCAAATATTGCCCTGAGATCTCAAAATGGATGTAGAAAAACCTTAATGGCATTGGCAGAGCTTAAGCATCCTCGCCGGACAACTACCTTCATCAAGCAACAAAATAACCATGCTTTTAACCAACAAGTGAACAATGGTGTAAACTCTGAAGGTCACTCAATTGAAAATAATAACAAAGCTCCAAACGAACTGAATGCTAAGGTCTCTTATGAAGCAAAGAAAATGGACATTGGAACAACGTTTGAAACAGGCGCAGCGAATACGTCAGCAGAAGCCATGGGAGTACTCGACGGGTCCTAAAACCTCAGAGGGCAAGGCTATATCTCGAAAAAATAGCCTTAAGCATGGCGCTAGATGTAAAGATGTCAGAGACATGCAACATCATCTAGCTGAATGGAAAAGGGAATTAAAAAAATTACTCAACTTTGCTTGGTGAATAATCTGATCATCTCCGCTAAGTCGTCTTCTTCCGCGTAAAAAAATGCTGTTGGGACTGATAATACTTCAGCAAGCTTTTTCAAAGTTAAAAAATCAGGAGTATGTTTGCCCGTTTCATATTGGTTGATTCTAGGGCTAGCGGAAAATTGGTCAATTCCAGCCGTAATACCCAATTCTTTTTGTGATAGTTTTGATGCAAGCCTCGCTTCTTTTAACCTCTTCGGTAATGGGGAAATAATCATATCTACTTAGTTTGCTCGAATATTTAATCGCCAAACTAAGAGAATCTTAATTTTTTGCTTGACAGGATACTAAGGATTTCTTAGTATACATCCGGGTTGATTAATATATGATCACTCGGTTAATTTGTTATCATCCGACAAGTAAGTTTAATTTGCTTGAAAACAACAATAAAAATTCGGCTCTGTAACTCATCGTTTTTTAATGAGGCCGTAATGAAAGCAAAATTTTTATTGTTGGGGTTGTGTTGTTTTTCTCTATTACCAATATCCTCCAGCTACGCAAAACGTAGTTATTCCTATTCGCACAAAACTCCAAAATATGGCTCTTCTTATGGAAGAACACATACAGTCAGGCCTTACATAAAAAAGAACGGGACTTTTGTTCAAAGGCATCGGGCAGGAAACCCAAGCTCCGGTGTTCATTGCCATAATAATGTTTGCTTCTAAATGTAATGGGTATCACTTTGCTTCTAAACAAAAGAATATTTTTACTAGCCCTTTGTATTATGGTGGGTAAGAACATTTATTCTGCAGGAATATATACGGGTAAAGATTTTATCTTGGAGTGTAAAGATCAGCGATACATACACAATCAAGATATCTGTAACACAGCCGTAACGCAAGCATTTGCCAGCTATATGGTATCCATTGAATTATTCGCGGGAGAAAAGCTCGCTAAATGTTATAGAAGTTATTATCCATTCTTAGAAAAGAAATCAGTTAAAGATGGAGTTTTATTTTTAACCGAACAATACAATGAAAATCCGGAGTTAACCCCCCATCTACTGGGTTTTGGCTTTTCGGTTGCAATGTACTCAAAATACCCAATCCCAAACAAGTGCATTAAATTCAAACAATCAGGTGTATTAATATGAAAATTTTAAAAACGTTATCTCTTTCAGTGGTATTTATTTTAGTAATATCACAACTACAAGGATGCGCAGTGGCAGCAATCGGTGCTGGTATTGGCGCTGTTAAGTACGCAAATGCAAAAAAGGCAGAGGCAAAAGAAGGTTGCCATAAAAATTATAATGAATACTTGAAGGTTGCAAAAAAGCCAATCCCTCTTTCTGAATACTGTGCTGAAAAGTAACAGTAAGAAGCAATCAAACGGAAGCCTTAAACAATAAATAGGAAACTTTTAACTATAACCATGGAAATTTAACATGAAAAATATAAAGAAATTAACACTTAAGTCGGTACTATTTAATCTATTATTGGTTATGCCTGTTTTATCGTTTGCTGCAATTTCAGAGCAAGATAAGATTAGCTTTGAAAGTATGTATAGTGGTGCAATAAAGCCAGAAACATCCACCAAGATATTGAATTTTTGTGATAAAAATGACACCGATATCAACTCCTGTTTGAGTAAATTAAAAGCACAACCATCGCAACAGAAATCAGTTCAGAAGCAAATGGGTAGGTTTTGTTGCGTAAATGTGTCCAATCAGTGGGGTGAGTATGCCTATATTCATGGTCAAGATTACTGCATTTACCCATGTGCCGGCTAATATAAGTAGGCATTAGAGTAGACTAAAGCATCAATTTGCCGTGTTTTACCAACGCGGCATATATCTATCCAGTGGGAAATTGAATGACATAGCTCCCATCATTTAGGATAAAGGCCGCCGCTATCGCCCAAGGCATATGTCAAAACTATCCATGCTTGTAATTTATAGAGAAATGAGATGAATTTTTTTAAAATGATTGTTCTCGGTTGGGTTCTTGTTTCAATTTATGAAATTGATAACAACCTTAAAGAAGTTAAAGATATACTAAATAACATTGATAGCAATATTGCGATAATTTCAACTCATACAGCTCAACTAGAAGATATAGAGAGTAATACAAGTCGCTAGTTTTTGATGTTCGTTCACGTTTGATTACCTATTACCAATTCATTTATAGTCACCCACGTAGGCACCTGTCAAAACAAAAATAATAAGTTGCAAGCGGGAAAAATTATAACCCATTGATTTTACTGGTGTCCCGGGCAGGATTCGAACCTGCGACCTGCCCCTTAGGAGGGGGCCGCGCTATCCAGCTGCGCCACCGGGACTAAGGCTCAGAGTCTACCTTTATTGACATAAAATAACAACTAACTACATCTCTGTATAATTTGGTCCACCGCCACCTTCTGGGGGAGTCCAGACGATGTTTTGGCGGGGATCTTTAATGTCACAGGTTTTACAATGGATGCAGTTTTGCGCATTAATTTGTAGTCTTGGGCCGCTTTCTTCTTCAACTATTTCATAGACTGCTGCGGGGCAATAGCGGCTTTCTGGAGAGGCGTAGTATTTAAGATTGATATCGATAGCTAGTTTTTCTTTCTTTAATTTAAGATGGCAGGGCTGGTTTTCTTCATGATAAGTATTGGATAAAAAAACAGAACTCAGTTTATCAAAAGTAAGTACGCCATCTGTTTTAGGATAAGATATTTTTTTCGCTTTTGCAGCGAGTTTTAAAGACTTATGATCTGCGTGATTGCTTAAAGTCCATGGTGATTTACCTCTGCTAATATAGGTTTCAAAGGCGGCATTAATTAGGCCGGGTATGAGGCCAAATTTAAAGCCGGGTCTTATATTACGCACAGAGTAAAGTTCTTTACCCATCCATGAATCATTTATTTTTTCAGGATAGTGTTCTAATTCACGTTGTGATGTAGTGTTTGATTCTTGTAGCATATCAAAACAGGCTTCTGCTGCGAGCATGGCTGATTTCATTGCCATATGAATGCCTTTAATCTTAGGCACATTAAGAAATCCTGCCGCATCACCGATTAAGGCACCACCAGGAAAGGTAAGTTTAGGAAGGGATTGCCAGCCTCCTTCATTGAGGGCTCGCGCACCGTAGGCAATACGTTCTCCACCGGAAAGTAAGGTGCTAATGAATGGATGTGTTTTAAAGCGTTGCAGCTCTTGAAAAGGATCTAGCCACGGATTTTTATAATCTAAACCGACTACAAAACCTAGAGCAACACGTTGTTTAGATAAATGATAGATAAAAGAGCCGCCATAGGTTGCCTGATTCATGGGCCAGCCTATAGTATGAATCACTGTGCCTGGTTTGTGTTTTTCTGGGGCAATTTGCCAGACTTCTTTAATACCTAAACCATAAGTTTGTGGTTGTGCTTTATCTCTTAGATGATAGCGATTCATTATTTTTCTACTTAAATGACCGCGACAACCTTCTGCTAATAAAGTCTGTTTTGCAAGTAAATGCATGCCTGGTTGATAATTAGCAGTTTCTTCTTCCTCTTTATTAATGCCTACATCGCCCGTGGCGACACCAATCACTTGATTATTGTCGTTATAAAGCATTTTGGCCGCAGCAAAACTCGGATAAATCTCACAACCTAAGGCTTCTGCTTGTTCAGCGAGAAATCGACATAGTTCGCCCAGGCTAATAATATAATTCCCTTGATTGTGCATAGGTTGGGGGGTAGGGAGTTTATAGGCTTTTTTTTGTGTAAAAAAATAAAATGAGTCTTCTTGTACGGCTGTATCTAAAGGAGCATCTTGCCAAGTATCAGGTAATAGTTCTTTTAGACTACGAGGTTCTATTACTGCACCAGATAAAATATGGGAGCCAACTTGTGCCCCTTTTTCTAAAATACAGACAGTAATTGTTTTTTGAGCAGCTAAAGCTAACTGTTTTAATTTAATCGCTGCGGAAAGACCTGCAGGTCCCGCTCCGACTATAATTACATCAAATTCCATTGTTTCTTGATCCACGCGACCTTCTCACTTCAAAAAAATTAAAATGATCGCTTTTATAAGCATGAAGATCAAGAAGTAATTCGTTATCTATAAGATAAAAACACCTTTATATTCAGAGATGTTTTTATCTTAAGTCTTCTACTGAGCGCTTATTAATAAGGGGCGTTCAATATCAAGCCAATTTTTTTCTTTTTGCTCATTAAAATCGACTTGATTGAATGTAGACTCAATTTTTTCCTCTAATTGTTCTGAGCTTGTTTTAGCAAAGAAAAAGGAGTTATTAAAGGACATTGCTTGTTTATTAAGACAGGCATTGACGGCGCTGTAAGTGAGCTTTGCAAGAATAAGTAAAAAACCCACGCCAGTTAATGCTAATAAGATATTAGCAAGGATGGGCTTCCATTGTTCTCTGTGGACACTCATTAGCTTATCTTCGCTGTGTAATAGATCTTTAAATTTTTTTTGAAAGTGCAGCAGCTCCTCGGGAGAGGGAAATGTTTTTACCGAATTAATAAGAAAAAACTCTAATTTATCATTTAATGAGAACGCTAAATTCTTTACAACACTTGCTTTATTCGACTCTAATCCTTGTAGATAAACTCCATATTGAGCCATTTGATTAATCGCATTAAATAAATTAATTAAAGATACATTCGTTTTTAATTTAATTAAGAACTCTGGAGCCTGTTCCTTTTTCTTTTTAAGTGCTTCATCTTGTACTTTTTGTAATGCAAGTTCTTCTACTGTTAAAAAGGATAAGCCAGATGCACTTAATTGGATGGTTTCATTAGGTCGATATACCTTTATAGACGGATTGTTTTCTTTATCTTGAACCTCTGTAGTAAATACACAAACTTCTTGGGGTGCTATTCCAACATCCGCATTAAAAGTTACTCTATCATTTTCTATAACACTATGGCCAAAGCGTGATACGGGTTTATCGCTTGCTATTATCGTGCTGCTAATACCTTGTTTCGCTAATTCTTTAGCTAATTTATGAGCTAAAGAATTTTCTTTTGCCGCTGCAAAACACACACTTAAGAGTAGAACCGGATGGTCACCTTTTTTTACACCCGCTTCTAATAGGGCTTGCACAATTTCTGTGGGTGAACGTTCTACTGTAATATCACTTCCATTTCTTGTAAAAGTTCCTGAAATTGAATCACCGTCAGCTAGACCATGGCCCGTGATTATAATTAATCCTTGAGCGGAGAGATGATCTTTTAAAATTAAGTTTGCTTTTTCTCTTTGATCGCTATCATTAAAAACTACAAAAGGGGCATGTAAAGCTAAAGACATGGCAAATCCACTGTGTCCAGGATCTATTTGTCCTAAAGAGGGTCTATTTTGTTTTGCTTGTTCTAAGTCTGCTGATGCAAAGGCCACATTTTCTTTATCTAAACTTTGCGTACTAATTACTGCAGCTATACTACCTGTTGTGGCTAAATGTTTTTTGAATTTTTGCCAATGTTCAAGGGTTAGAGTTCGCCGTTGAATCTGCTCTTTGATAGCGTCTTCGAATGCTGGCTTAAGCAGGGTTTTAATTCCTTTATCATCTACACTACAAAATTGGAAGTCCTGATGTTCTGTATTCGGTGGATCAATTAAAACATTATTTAATGTAGCAACAGACTTACCCTGACAACTTAAGGTTAAAAATCCCTTTTCATTAGATTGGCGTAGGATAAAAGGAATTTCAGGATGCTGGTTTAAATAGAGTTCAGTTTGCTCTCTATTAAAATCAAATTGGAATATTTGTTCAGGAAGATTAAGATTGAGCGCCGTAACTGCTTCTTTTAGTTTTTGTTGGGCTAGTTCCATAGACATCGCTTGCTCAGGAATCACAGCTGGTGCATCAATTTTAGCAGTGGGATTAGCCTCTTTTTTTCGCTCTGCTAAAAAGTCACTTAAAATTTTCTGTAACGATCCTTGATAGGTTTGAATGCCATCTTGCAAAGAAAACAGTTGAAATTCTGGCTGAATATCTGTTGGTGGCTGTATTAAATAACGTCCAAAATGATTTTGGATTGGATAAAAAAGATCTAAAGAAAGAAAACCACTCTGGCTGGATTGACGAATAATAAAAGGAACAACGCGATTAGTTTTTAGAAAAGTTTCTGCTTCACTACGTGTTAAATTAAGTTGTAGAACCTCTTTGGCTAGGCTCTGATCAATTTTATTTAACTCATCTTGCACCAATTCCTGTACTGATTTATCCGTCATTATCGTCACCTTATTTACCATAACTGACTTAAATTTTAACATAGTGCAAATAGTTCTTGTATAATTATTTAATGTGAAGCGATTTGGATAGCAAGAACAATGAAAAAACTCATTTGGCTCTATTGTTTATTGTTAGTTCCTACTCTTGCTTTCGCCTTACCGGAACTATGTTCCCTTAGTAATCAAAAGCAAAGCCTTTACTTGGTGATAAACAATATACCTAGTCGAGAACAATGGAATAGCACCAATGGTTATTGTGGTGAAGTAGCTCTAATCAGTGCCGGTTTATATTATGGACAATATCTTTCACAATACGATGCGCGAAGACTAGCTAATCTTGATTTGCCAGTTAAAAATAAGCAGCTAGATCAGATTCTTCTGGGCTATAAAGGCGCTACAACTAAGACTAATAATGTAGTTGCGGCCTTAAAACAGATGCATCTGAATTATGAGCAATTTGATAATTCAAAGCCCTCCCTCTCAAAAAATTTTTTATTATGGGTTAAAGGGCAGGTCATAGCTCATCATCCTGTGGCGATTGGCGTATATGAAAATACGTCGATATTTGATAATAATCCTCAACCTGAATACGATCATATTGTTCCAGTATTCGGAGTTAAATCGAATCATCCTTTGCTGCCTTTAAAATATTACTCTGATGACGTGCTTTATTTCCATGATAATAATTTGTATACCGAAACGGCTATTGATTGTTATCAATATCTATTTGGCTTATTCCAAAAGGATAGAAATGAGGCCAATAAGGAAGAGGGGACTATTTATTCTCTCTCAAATAATGCAAATGGTTTAGGAAATTTTGGTATAGCTGTTACTGGCGTTAAAGCACAGGGAGTTAATTTGCTGCCCGTACATTTAAAAACAAACCCTATTGATGAGTCGCCCCAAATAAAAAATAATTCTGACCAGCGGCCTAAGTCTTCCTTAATTACCTTAAGCATTCGTGTTTCAGACTTAAAATCACAACAGTATTATATTTTATATAAATACACGGATTTTAAGCAATTACCAAAAGATGATAATTTTGCTAAATCTTTAGGAAATCCTGTAAAAAAATGCAGTATTTTATTGAATTCCGGGACTGTTTTTACAAGTCAGGAGCAGATTCCTTCAAGTTCTATGGCTATTTATAGAGCAATAGCTGCAAAACCAGGTGGTTTAATGCCTGCTCCTTGCCTATAAAAAAATCGGATTACACCTTTGTTAAGTAATTAAACCTAGAGTACACTAGCTTATTCTTAAATAGTGTTCAATATTATGTCGGCTCCTTTTATTGATATAAAAAAATTTACTATCATTCCAGGTACCATAGCCGGTCGTTATACTCATAAGCTCCAAAAAGCAACTTTACTAGGTGACGCGCGCGTTTTTTATCAAAAAGAAATGGAATCTAGGACTATTGCTTGCCTAGAAATTCTTGCTCAAGAGTTCTTTCGTCTTATTATTCCTTCGCAACCCGAAACTCTAATCGCTTATAATCCAGTCTTAAATACTTATTTTATTTTATCGGAAGAAATCCCAGGTTATAAACATCTACCTCAGAATTCACAAAAGGAATTTACCAAAGGTTCGTACCCAGGTTTGGGACAAGTGATGGTTATTTCTATTCTTTTACAAGAAATAGATTTAAAAAATGGAAATATTGGTCTTAATAAGAATAATCAAGTGGTTAAAATTGATGGGGACTGGTGCTTTGCCGCCATCCGAAGTGCTCCCTATAAAGATTATAAAAAAAATATTACTCCCGAGTTATTAAGCAGCCTACCTTTTCCTTTTGGATATACAGCTTTTAACTGGTTAGATATAAGTAGTGAAGGAGTAGTTCATCAAAGTAGTAAGATAGTTAATGAACATTTAACAAATGCCTCTCATTTCCGAAAAGAAATCAATGAAGCTATATTGAAAATAATATTATTGCCCGATTCTTATATAAGGAATTTTGTTGATGCCTATATACCAACTAGTATTCAGGCAAATGTTTTTATAAATTTTTTAAAAGCACGTAGAGAGGAATTAAAATTAGCTGCTTTACAAGATGAATCGTTTAAATTGTATTTAAACAGCGAAGCTGCGGAAGAGACAGTAGACCAACATGTACTTCATCTAAATACTTTTGTGGCCAATGGGAGCCATTCTATAATCAAACCTCAGGGATATGATACACTTAGTGAAGAAATTGGTCTGATGTATAAAGAGTTGCACTGCTCTGTAGAACCTACAGCTAAAGGTGAATATACGCTTACCAATGCTTTGGAAGAATTAAATAAGCTCAGTATAAGCCGTCTGTCTTCCAAAACGACTAAAACCCTTATGTTGAAGCATCGTGATCAATTATTGATGCAAATTAATAGCTATATTGAGCTAATTAACAAACCAAGCAGCCAATATAATGCTTTTATTCAACTAGCCGATGAGAAAAAAAGAGAAATTGAAACGAGTACTCATCAGTTAGAACAACGCTTTAATATTTTAGAGCAAATGAATTTTGATAATTATATAAAGGGATTTACTAAGAAACAAAAAGAGATGATTTTAAAAGCGCTGCATAATTCTAATTATAGGGAAGCGAGCAAACAAGCAGGATTGTTTTGTATGGCTCTAACTCAGGCAAGAAAAAATTTTTTAGCCTTAGACAAGACTTTAGATGACGCAAAGAGTAATTTTAAAAAAGAATGTTTATTGGCCGTTAGGGATGCCAGAGGGATTTTAGATAATCATCGGGAGTGGAGTGGAAGAATTAAAAAATTTATAATGGATGTTCTTTCATTGTTAACTATGGGTTGGCTTAATAGTACCCGATTAGGTTTATTTGGGAAAACGGACTCTGCGATAAAATTAAATAATTTAGAAGAACTAGTTAGTTATAATATAAAGTAATTAGTTTTAAGAGAAAACAAAAAGATTAAAGGTGAAATGATGGGTGATTTTAAGTTGTTAGAGCATTTTAGTATGGCGCTGAAAAATCGGGGAGAATTAACCCTGGAGCAGCTAAAAAATAAAACAGATGAATATAGAAAACTTCATAATGAGGTAGTCGAAGCTATTTGGTCATTAAAAATCAAAAAAAGCAGAACTACGGATAATAGTGAGTGCGTCGTACTATTGGAAAGAATAAATGAGCTACAAAATATTCTTAATAAAAGCCAATCCGAAGCACAAATTGCGGCCTTACTCAATGAAATAAAAAATAAAGAAATTACAGTTACAGGATTTTCAAAGATTGGGACAGGCTCTCCTTATACCTTATCATCACTCTAAGTCAGTCTAAGGTTTTTCCTTTTGAAACAAAAAAAAAGAGCTACACTATAACAGTATCTATAAAAGCCGGTATCTTATGACTAAGCAAGAGCAAACAACTACGGAATTACCTAAGGACTTAAGGAAGTTCTTTTTACATTTTGTAAAAAAACAAAAACTAGCTTTTATTATTTTTTTTCTCGCTCCCATGGTCATGGTGTTGGAAAATAATGCTATTCCTTATTCATTAAAAATGATTGTTGATGCTTTAGATGCTCATCCTCATACAGAAAATATATTTAAAACAGTTGCTCCTGCCTTATTATTAGGTGGTAGTTCTTGGTTTTTTTTGCTTTTGGTTTTACGTTTACAAAATTGGTGGCAGGGCTATGTTATTCCTCGGTTTCTAGCTGATATACGGATGTCAGTATTTGATTATTTAAGCAAGCAATCCTATCAGTATTTTTCCAATCAAATGGCTGGAAGCTTAGCTAATAAACTTAATGATTTACCTCGTGCCTTGAATTCAATTTTTGAATTGATTACTTGGTATGTTATTGCTGCTTTTTCATCAATTATTGTAGCCTTAATTTTAATGTGTACCATTAATTATTGGTTTGCGCTTATTTTATTAACTTGGATCGTGCTGCAATTAGTAATTAGTTTTAAACTATCAAAAAAAGTAGATCGTTACTCCATTAATAATGCAGAAGATAAAAGTGAACTTAGCGGAAAAATAGTTGATAGTTTAAGTAATGCTAATGCCGTTAAATTATTTTCACGTCGCAAAGCAGAGCTAGCTTATATTAAGCTTAGCCAAAATAAAGAAGAGCTAAGTAATAAAAAACTTACTTTATATATGAATGTCTTTCGTTTGTATTTAGATATTCCTGTCACCATTATGTTAGTTACTATGATTTCTTTATTGCTGTATTTTTGGCAAGAGCGAATCATTAGCACTGGCGATCTAGTATTTATTTTTAATGTATCTTTTGTCATCATGACGCAGATTTGGTACTTATGTCATGCTATGGCTGATTTTTATCGCGAAGTAGGTATTGCACGGCAAGCAGTGGCAATTTTAAGTACTCCCATTGATGTTCAAGATAGTCCCAATGCAAAAGAATTAATGGTTAGTCAAGGAGCTATTGAATTTGAAAACGTCAGCTTTTATTACAATAAAGGTAAAAAAGTTTTTGAAAATAAATCGATTATTATTCAACCGAAAGAGCGGGTAGGATTAGTAGGTTTTTCTGGAAGTGGCAAAACTACCTTTATCCATCTAATTCTTCGTTTATTTAACCTCAAATCAGGACGAATTCTTATTGATGGACAGGATATTGCAGAGGTGACTCAGGATTCATTAAGAGAAGCTATTAGTATGATTCCGCAAGATACTTCTTTATTCCATAGAACTTTGATGGAAAATATTCGTTATGGGAATCCAAATGCATCTGATGATGAAGTAATTACCGCGTCAAAGCGCGCCTGTTGCGATGATTTTATTTCTCTTTTACCTGAAGGTTATAACACCTTAGTTGGTGAGCGTGGTATTAAACTTTCTGGCGGGCAGAGACAGCGAACCGCTATAGCCCGTGCCATTTTAAAAAACGCGCCTATAGTGATTTTAGACGAAGCAACTTCTCAATTGGATTCATTAACAGAAGAAATTATTCAAAATTCTTTATGGGAATTGATGGAAGCAAAAACTACTTTAGTAATTGCACATCGACTTTCTACTTTATTGCATATGGATAGAATTTTAGTGTTTCAGGAAGGAAAAATTGTCGAGGATGGAACTCATCAACAGTTGCTTGCTCAAAATGGTTTATATAAATCGATGTGGAATGCTCAAATAGGAGGATTCCTACCAGAAGACGATAAAGATAGGGACGATTGGGATGAATAAAAAAAACTCAGAATACATTAATCATTTTAATCAGCAATCGGAGCAATATTCATTGTGTCGACCTGATTATCCTGAGGCATTATTTGATTATTTGGCGCAACAAGTAGAGCTTAATTCTACAGTTTGGGATTGCGGAACAGGTACTGGTCAGGCAGCAAAATCATTAGCAGAACGCTTTAAAAAAATTATTGCTACTGATATTAATTCAGGACAATTAGCGGCGGCTCCGCAAAAGGACAATATAGAATATTTTTGTTGTCCAGCGGAACAAACACCTATTGAATCAGGTTCTATTAATTTAATCACGGTCGCACAAGCACTTCATTGGTTTGATTTTGATTGGTTTTATGATGAGGTTCGACGAGTCAGTGCACCTAATGCTCTATTTGCTGCTTGGTGTTATAGTCTGGGTCATTTTAATGAATCCCCTATTGATGAGATTATTCATACTTTGTATTATGACATTTTAGGAGCACAATATTGGCCTAAAGAGCGTTTTTATATAGATGAAGAATTCAAAACCATTCCTTTTCCTTTTGCAAAACTGACTACACCACATTTTTCTATTGATAAGAGCCTTAATTTAAAACAATTAATGGGTTATTTATCGACCTGGTCGGCTGTGAAAGAGTATCAGGTACAGAATCAACAAAATCCTTTAGATCTCATTTACGACAAACTTGAATCCGCTTGGGGCGCAGAGTCTACAGAGCGCACGATACATTGGTCATTGCATTGTCTCTTGGCTAGAGTGAATAAAGGATAAATAATAGGATTAGAACGTACTATACTTAAAGCAGATTCAAGGTAGAAATGAATAATAGAGTTCACGAACCTCTTTAAAGGCAAAGTCATTCCCGCGGAAGCGGGAATCTATTTTGAAGTTGGCACGATGCTTGATAAGCATGGATTCCCGCCTATCGTGGGAATGACAGAATCATTAAGTGAGCAATGACTATTTACAAGGAAGATCTATGCTGAACTCTAATAGTTGGGCTTTATTTGTTTGCTTGACTGTTGCGTGTATGACTACGGCGCAGGCCATGCGTTGTGGTGATAAATTAGTATATACCGGGGATAATCAGTATAACATTTTACAAAAATGTGGTGAGCCACAGGCTAAACAATCTTATGAAGAAATAATCCCACTATATAATGAAGCAGGCTATCAAATAGGTACTACAACTAATATTGTAGAGCGCTGGATTTATCAACGCTCTTCTGCAGATTTTCAGTATACTTTAATTTTTGATGCGGGTATTTTGAAAGAAATCAATGCTAATCGTAATGCTAATTAATTTAGGAAGAATAAAATGAAATTATTAACAGGCCTTGCCATGATGATGTTTGCTGTATTAGCACATGCTGATGATCCTATGTCGATGAACGTGAGTAAAGATCAGTCTTCATTTGTAGTTAATTTAGCAGCTAATGCTACAACAGGCTTCCAATGGTCTGTCGTAGAGTTTGATAAAGACTTATTGACTTTAAGTAGTAGTGTTTATCAACGACCTGATACTAAATTGATAGGAGCAGGGGGGCGAATGTTATTTACCTTTAGTTTAAATAAAGGAAAAACTTATCCTAAAACGACCGATCTAAGCTTTAAATACGCCCGTCCTTGGGAAAAAGAGGATACTGGAACAGTACAGAAAGTAACGGTCAATTTTATTGAGCCTAATGGAAACTAAAAAAGGTAAAAGAGCTACTGTTTTGCAAGATATGGCTAGGTAGGATTACTATGAGTCAAAATCTGCTTCAACAGGTCCAGGAAACCATTTTGCAAAAACCCTCGCTTACGCTGGTGCTAAGGTAGTGCTCAGTGGGCGCCAGATAGATAAATTAGTGGGCCATTACTCAGGAGTTAGATTTCACGCATACCAGCAGTATTGAAAGGATGTTGGCGAGTGTAGATAAATTTTAATTTAACGCGAGCTATATTATTTTTTCGTTTAAGATATTGATAAATATAAGAATCTAATTGAACGTAGCCTTGATGCATCAAGGCTACGTATCTTTATTATTAAACTTTGCAAGGAGAAGGACTGCCTATCACGTCTAAATCCTCAACAACTTTAGGATGTACAAGACAAGGCTCAAGATGATGTTCCCCTGCTGCTGCTAGTTTCGTGTCATAGTTTAAATCGTATCTTTTATAAATAGCATGAATAAATGCTTCATAATGAGCACGATCTTCAACATCATCAAACATGTAATTAGGATGACTTGAGCGTTCTAACTTTAAAAGATAAACATCATTTATACCTTTGTTCGCTAAGGCTTTGGCAATTCGCTCTGTATTTTCACAATGCACGATAGAATCAATTTTGGAAGTAATAAATACTACTGGCGTACCTTTAGGAAATTCTGTAACACTTTTTAAAGGAGAGGGACCCTCTGGGTCGTATTGTATAAATCCCTTTCTTTTAAAAAAGGATAAACCTGCGTTTAGGGCGCTTCTTACTCGAGTAGCAAGAGCATTTATAGGCAAAAGTTTAGATGCGTATTTGCGTAAAATATTTTGAGTGGAATCGATGGCCCCTTCTAAAACCACCAATTTAACTTCGGGATATTTTTCTTTGGCATAAGCGCAAAATGTGGCTGCTGTACCGCGCGAGACGCCCCATAAAATAAGTCCCTTGCTTTTATCTTTTTGGCTTAGCCAAGAGTCATATTTTTTACGATGACTATTCATATCATGATCTTGGCCGACACTGATTTTGGAAAGATCAGGTACGTGAAAAGCTACAGATTCATGATTCGGAATCCGGGCAGTAAAATGTACTCCATAATACCAATTTGTTCCCCAGGTTATCGCTGAGCCAATAACTTTAATTGGATTGAGGTAGGACCAATAGCTATTGAAAACATTAAAACTAATATCGCCAACTTCTACACCAATATGAGCTTTTTTGATGACATTTAGAGGGCTAAGCTTGCATCCCGTACTCCACATTTCTTGCCCGGTAGTTGCGGTAATTATTTGATTGCCGACGTATTTAAGCACCTGCGTTTGCGAGGTTCCGATCCCTTGAAAAAATAAAGTATCGCATTGTTCTCCTGCACCATCCCACTTAGTTGTTTGCTCTTCGATCATTGTTCAATCTCTACTGTTTTGTTTCTATCCTAACAGAAAGTATTTATATGTGAAATATTATTAAACAAACAAAATGCTCTTTTCTATTTCACATAATAAATCCTGATAAATACAGCTGAAGTAGTCAATACTACTTCTTAGCTTCGCTAATTTTTCTAAAAGGTAAATATCTAGGTTCCCAGAATAGTTCATTAATTAACTTTTTGAGATCTTTATCTTGGTTTTTTTGAGCAATTCCAGAATCAATAGCACATTGGGCAACCGCTACAGCAATAGCTTTGGCAACAGTTTGAGCATCATCCAAGGAGGGTAACAAAGGTAAAAAGGTATCTTTTTTACTCGGCGCAAACATACATAAGGTTGAAGATGCTGCCAAAATCATTTCTTTTGTCAAACGATTGGCGTTAACCGCCAAAATTCCTAATCCAATTCCTGGAAATACTAGAGCATTATTACATTGTGCAATCTGTACCATACGATTCTGATATTCAATGGCAGGGAATGCGGTGCCTGTTGCAATCAATGCTTTCCCTTGTGTCCATTTTAAAATATCTGCAGGTTGTGCTTCACATTTCTCATCAGGATTAGATAAAGGGAAAATAATAGGGCGTTCACAGTGTTTCGCCATGCTTTCAATAATATCCTGTGAAAAAGCACCCGTTTGTGCAGAACATCCAATGAGAATGGTTGGTTTTACCTGGCGAACTGTGTCAGTAAGTGAGGCTGCATTTTTGTCATTTATTGACCAAGAGAGGATTTCTTGCGCATTTCGTGCATAAGGTTTTTGTGCGTCAGTTAGATCATGATGGCTATCGAGCAAGAGGCCTTGTCTGTCAATCAACCAAAAGCGCTGATAGGCTTCTTCCGCAGTTAAGCCATTACGAACCATAGCATCAATAATTTGATCGCTAATTCCTGTGCCCGCTGAGCCGGCACCAAAAACAACAATACGTTGATCTTCAAGCTTTATACCTGTTACTTCAGACGCTGCTAATAAGGCTGAAAGCGTTACTGCGCCTGTGCCTTGGATGTCATCATTAAAAGTACATAAAACATCTTGGTACTGATCTAAAATACGTCGTGCATTTCCTCGGCCAAAATCTTCCCAATGAAGAAAGGCATTAGGGAAGTGTTTATGAATGGCATTTACGAAGGTTGCAATAAAATCATCATAGGCTGCATTATGAATTCTCGGGTGTCTACAACCTAGATACATTGGGTCATTAAGTAGTTCTTGATTATTAGTTCCTACATCTAAAAAGACAGGTAAAGTGCGAGTAGGATCTATACCACCACATAGGCTATAGACCATAAGCTTAGCCACAGGTATATCCATACCACCAATACCTTGATCACCAATTCCTAAAACGCCTTCTCCATCGGTAACAACGATTAAATCAATAGAAGGGTTAGAGCGGTTATTAATAATTTCTTCTATTAGACTCTTATCGGAGTGAGCAATATACAAGCCTCGTGGTTGACGATATTCATGACTAAAGCGTTTTACTGCTGTTCCTACAATGGGTGTATATATGGTAGGTAACATTTCTCCTACATGTTTATTCAGAAGCTTATAAAAAAGGATTTGATTTTTATCGTGTAAATTATTTAAATAAATATTTTGTTGCAGCCGCGTGTTATAGCTTGAATACTGTAGATAAGCTCGTTTTGTTTGTTCTTCTATAGTTTCTACACGATGTGGCAGTTTTCCTAAAAGACCAAACTCTTTTCTTTCTTCGTAGGTAAAAGCAGTTCCTTTATTTAATTGAGGAGTAGTAAGTAAAGGTTTACCGCATAGTGATGTTTCAATATACGATTCGCCCGTTTTTTGATCGCGATTCAGTTTAAAATCAAGCATGGAAGGTTCCCATAGATAGCGTTACGTGCTGACTGGTGATAATATCGGCTTTTTGTAGTGTACATCAAGAGGTTAGGTATGAATAAGTACATTGTGTTAGCCTTAGTTACCCTTGGATTGGCTTCTTGTGGAGCTAAAGATGAACAATACTACCGTTCTCACCCTAAAGAAATTCAACAAGCACTAGATGCTTGTCCTGTGCAAAAGCCCAATGGAATTAGTTGTGATCAATTGAAGAAACTGGGTGAAAGAATGAACAATTTAGCTTATCAACTGCAATCTAATCCCCAAGGTTTTGGTTCTAAAATTTTAGCTATGCAGGAAGCTGTAGCTAAAGAAGAGCTAGAAATAAAAGAAAAAACATCCCCAGAGTTAGATGCCTCACTTGCGCAAAAGAAATATACATTAACTGAGTATTTAGCTGTAGTGAAATGGTTAGAATCACCTGAGGGTTAAAAAATGAGAATATTAGTTAGTAATGACGATGGAGTTTTTGCTCCTGGTATTCGTGCTTTGGCCAAAGAATTAGCAACTATTGCAGAAATAGTAGTAGTTGCCCCTGATAGGAATAGAAGTGGTGCAAGCAATTCCTTAACCTTAACTAGACCTTTAACCGTAAAAAAAATGGACAATGGTTATTATAGTGTAGAGGGTACCCCCACTGACTGTGTGCATTTAGCGGTCACGGGTCTTTTAGATACTACTTTTGATATGGTTGTTTCTGGAATTAATGATGGCGCTAATTTAGGAGATGATATTCTTTATTCAGGAACTGTTGCGGCTGCAATGGAAGGACGGTATTTAGGATTACCCGCAATTGCTATTTCAATGGTTGGAGACGAGATCTATCATTATGAAACGGCAGCACTTATTGCTAAGCAATTAGTAATGAAGCTTAAAATTAATGGCTTACCTTCGCAAACCATCTTAAATGTAAATGTTCCCAATGTGCCCTTAGATCAAATTAAAGGAATGCAAGTTACACGTTTAGGTACTCGTCATTGTGCAGAGCCAACAATTAAAGATTTTGACCCAAGAGGCAGACCTATCTATTGGATAGGTCGACCTGGGATTGAAGCTGATTCAGGAATTGGCACTGATTTTTATGCTGTGAACTCAGGCGCGGTGGCTATTACACCACTGCATTTAGACATGACGAATTATAAAATGTTTGATCAGCTATCTAATTGGTTAGAAGGTGGAAATTAAGTTTAAGCAAGACCTTGATTAGTAGTTATATAAGAAGAAACAGCATGCATCAATTATATAAAGGCATTTTTTGCCTTGTTTTCATTGTAATTATTGCCGGATGTGGGGCAAGAAATGATCTTGCACCAGTGAGTGACTTAAGATCCCAGGCTTTTTCTCGATCACCAAACCAACACATAGTGCATCGAGGTGAAACCTTATATGCTATAGCCTTTGGTTATGACACTGATTTTAGACAATTAGCACGCTTGAATCATTTAAACCCCCCTTATAAATTAAGGGTGGGACAAGTATTAAATGTGCGAGCTGGAGCAAGAAAAATTGTCGCCAAACCACAGTACATACCACAGCGTACTTACAGGCCGTCGCCTCAGATAAAAAAACGCCCTATTTATTCGCCAATAAAGACCTCTTATGTCTCTGGAGCTTGGCAATGGCCCATACGCGGACGAGTGGTAACCACTTTTATTCCAAATCAAGGAAAAAAAGGCATAAATATTGCATCTCATAAAGGTGAAAAAGTTCATGCCGCATCAAGTGGTGTGGTTGCTTATGCAGGAAGCGGTTTAACTGGGTACGGAAATTTAATTATAATTAAACATAATAATGAGTACTTAACTGCTTATGGCAATAATGAAAAAAATCTGGTTTCAGAAGGGCAGCGAGTAAGAGCGGGACAAGTTATAGCAGAAGTAGGAGTGATTGACCGTAAATACTGGGGTGTTCATTTTGAAATTAGAAAAATGGGAGTACCAGTCAATCCATTGAATTATCTAAAAAAAGGTTGACGTATAGCTTGTAGTTATAGCAACAATAGTCGTGTTTAGGATTAATCTCATTTAATCAGGACTAAAACCATATAGGTGATACAATGCGCGAAGAAGATGAGCCAACTAAAGAAAATGAAATCAAAGAAGAAGAGTGGGTTGAAGAAGAGGATAATTTACTCCTAGTAGAGGATGATTTTGAGGAAGCATTAGAAAAGGGCGAGGTTGACGTCGAGCTTACTGAAGTTGAGGAGATTCCTTTAACCTCTTTGTCACGTCATAAAAGCCTGTCCAAAGCAATGGATGCAACTCAATTATATCTAAGTGAGATAGGTTTCTCTCCTCTACTTAGTGCAGAAGAAGAAGTGCATTATGCAACGCTTGCTTTAAAAGGAGATGCTGCTGCACGAAAAAAAATGATTGAATCTAATCTACGTTTAGTAGTTAAGATTTCTCGTCGTTATCTTAATCGCGGTTTACCTTTACTTGATTTGATTGAAGAGGGCAATTTAGGTTTAATGAAATCAGTAGAAAAATTTGATCCCAATCGGGGGTTTAGATTTTCAACTTATGCGACCTGGTGGATTAGACAAACCATTGAACGCGCTATCATGAACCAAACGAGAACTATTCGCCTACCTATTCACGTGGTCAAAGAGCTTAATGTTTATTTAAGAGCCGCAAGACAATTAACTCAGAAATTAGATCATGAGCCTTCACCGGAAGAAATTGCAGAAATGGTGGATAAACCCTTAGAAGATGTACAAAAACTCTTGGGTTTGAACGATAAGGTAACTTCAGTAGATACACCAATTGGTTATGATGAAAGTAAATCATTGTTAGATACTATTGCGGATGAAAATAGTGTTAATCCCGCAGAGTTACTTACTAATGAAAATTTACGTTTACATATAGAATCTCTTTTAGACAAACTTACAGAAAATCAACAGCAAGTGATTGCTCGTCGATTTGGTTTGCGGGGTTTTGAAAAAGCGACGCTTGAAGATGTAGGTAAAGAAATTGATTTAACTCGTGAGCGAGTTCGACAAATTCAAGTTGAAGCCTTAAAAACTTTAAGAGGTCTATTAGAAAAAGTCGGTTTGACTCAAGAAGATCTTTTTTAATCTTGCATTAGAATACCTAGGTTGGGTCTTGGCCCCATAGCCGTCAGGTTATCGTTCCCGCGTAGGCGGGAATCCATTCATAATGTTAGATGCTAAATGCAAGTATTGATTCCTTCCTACGCGGGAATGACATATTTTTAATTAAGTACTGAATATGATTTAAAAACTCCTTAACCTGACGGCTATGGGTCTTGGCCTGACATTGTTTTTGTAAATGCTCAGTAGGTGTCAGCTTAAGGGCTTTTAATTAAAAGTAGGTTGGCGCTGAGCGATAGTGAAGCCTAACAGCCGGAGCGTAGCGACCCACATCAGTAATTTACTTACACTCTTTCCAAAAATTAGCTTTAAAACCTTCCCAGCATTTAATGTAGTTCGCTTGGAGATTAGAATGAGTCAGAGCCTCTTTTGTAATCAGCCAAGGTTCTTTGGTTTCAAACATAAATGCTAAAGAATCATTAAATTGGGGCGTTAACTCTTGATTTACCGCTTTTTCATAGGACTCATGATCAGGGCCATGAGGCGTCATACAATTATGAATACTAATCCCCCCCGGAGTAAAACCTTCTTTTTTAGCATCATAAACTCCTCGAATAAGCCCCATTAATTCATTCATATAATTTCGATGAAAATAGGGTGGACGGAATGTATGTTCTGCAACCATCCAGCGCGGAGGAAAAATCACAAAATCGAGATTGGCCACTCCTAGGGTCTCACTTTCAGAGGTCAACACAGTAAAAATAGACGGATCAGGGTGATCAAAACTTACGGTATTAATTGTATTAAACAAACTTAGATCATAGCGATATGGCGCATAATTACCATGCCAAGCCACCACATTTAATGGTGAGTGTTCAGAGTGTGCAATCCATAATTGCTGTTGATTTTTACAAATTATTTTTGTACTTTTTTGCTCTTTCTCATAAGCAGCCACTGGATATTCAAAATGTCTAGGATTAGCTAAACCATTTGCTCCTATTGGGCCTAAAGAAGGTAGGATAAAAGGATTACCTTTGTTTTCACAGAGATATCCCTTAGCTTCTTTACCGATTATTTCAACTTTAAATTTTATACCGCGAGGAATCACGGCAATCATTCCAGCAGGTAAAACGAGTAAGCCTAATTCTGTATGGAGATTAATTTCTCCTTCATAAGGAACAAATAAAAAATCACCATCATTATTTACAAAATAAGTATCTGTCATTGATTGAGTACAATGATATACAAAGGCATTATTTAAATGATTACCCGCAATGTGAAATAAACTGTGAACAAAATCCCCAGCTCCTGGTTCTGTTCTATGTATAGGTGACCAGCGTAAGGCATTAGGTGTTTGCTGTGTATTAAAGGAATCATTTAATGTATGTTGATAAGGAGAGTAGGTGCCTTGAGCTACGGTGGGAAGAATTCTATATAGCCAAGAACGTAAATTATTATGCCTAGGCCGAGTAAATGAGGTACCACTAAGTTGTTCAGCATAAAGACCTAAATTGCATTCTTGTGGGGAATTCTGACTAGTGGGTAAGGCTCCTTGTACTGCCTCAGTATGATGATAATTCCCAAATCCTTGTAAGTACACGATAATCTCCTTGAGATTGTTCAATCAGGCTAGCATAGTCTAAATAACTTAAAAATGTCGAGTAGGAATGATGGTTTAGGCGTTCTTTTTAATGATGAGGCAAGGTATAATTTATTTAGCGGTTGAAAGTAGAATACTAGAAAGACAAAAATTAAATATAATAGGACTTAGGAAAAACCCCAAGGTCGAGGCAAAAGAAGTTTTTAATGAGGAAGTTTAGTTAGATAGACTAAATGACCGAATTAAACACTTCTTTTAACGAAGAGATTGGGAGTTTTTCCTAAGTCCTGTATAAATAAAAGGTGAAGTAATGGCTGGTCATAGCAAATGGGCAAATATTAAATTTCGTAAAGGTGTTCAGGATGCTAAACGCGGTAAAATATTTACTAAGTTTATTCGTGAAATCACTGTTGCAGCTCGTATGGGTGGTGGTGAGGAATCTACTAATCCTCGTTTAAGAGATGCGGTCAAAAAAGCACTCACTGCGAACATGAAACGTGACACTATTGATAATGCGATCAAGCGTGGAGTAGGTGGGCTTGATGGTGATGCTATGGTTGTAATGCGTTATGAAGGCTATGGTCCAGGAGGCATTGCAGTATTAGTAGATTGTCTTTCTGATAATAAAAATCGTACCGTATCTGACGTGCGTCATGCCTTTACTAAGCACGGTGGAAATTTAGGTACTGATGGTTCTGTGGCTTATCTTTTTGTCAATCAAGGTGAAATTTTAATGGCACCTAATCTATCGGAAGAAAAGGTTATGGAAGTGGCTATTGATGCAGGGGCTTCAGATGTTTCTTCAGAAGAAGGGCAAATAGAAGTGATTGCGCCAGTCGAATCCTATCATAGTGTACTCAATGCCTTACAAGACGCCGGTTTAGAAGTGGAAGAATCGCAGCTCACTATGCGAGCAAGTTTAATGGTTTCTATCGATGATGAGAGTGCAGAAAGCTTAATAAAATTAATCGATATGTTAGAAGATTTGGACGACGTGCAAGAGGTGTATACCAACGCACAATTTTCTGAGCAGCTTTTAGAAACGATGAATTAATGACTGTAATATTAGGGATAGATCCCGGTTCACGAATTACAGGATATGGACTAATTAAAGAATGCAATCACAAACTCGAATATATCGATAGCGGTTGTATTCGTACTTCAGCCGATGCTGAATTGAGTGAACGATTATTACAAATATATAATGGTATTTGTCATTTGATGGATCAGTATTCCCCTAGTGAAGTAGCTATTGAGCAAGTGTTCATGCACCAAAACCCTAATTCAGCTTTGAAGTTGGGACATGCACGAGGGGTTGCCATGGTTGCTGCAGCTTCCCATCGAGTAAAAGTGAGTGAATATTCACCTCGAGCAATTAAACAAGCCGTGGTTGGTTATGGTGGTGCGGAAAAGACACAGGTAAGTCATATGGTAGTAACTTTACTTAGCTTAAATAGTTCGCCGCAGGCTGACGCAGCAGATGCTTTGGCAATAGCTATTTGCCACAGTCATATGCGCCATGCTTTATCTATATCAATTGATAGAAAAAAAATAAAGCCAAGGAGACGAACACGATGATTGGTTGGTTAAATGGACAAATAGTAGATAAACATCAACCAGGAAAATTGGTTTTGGATGTGAATGGGGTTGGCTATGATGTTGAAACCTCCCTGAATACTTTTTTTCAGTTGGAACAATTGAATAAAAATGTAGGCTTACATATTCATACTATAGTGCGTGAAGATGCTTTGTTATTATATGGATTTCTCGATAAAGAAGAGCGCTCCTTATTTAGATCCTTAATTAAAGTAAATGGTATCGGCCCCAAATCTGCGATTGCCATTCTTTCTAGCATTTCTCCAGCAGAATTTATTCAATGCATACAACAAGAAAATGCGGCTTTACTGACAAAACTTCCTGGTATAGGGAAAAAAACAGCGGAGCGTTTAGTAGTTGAAATGCGTGATACCATCAAACAATTTTCTGAATATAGTGGGCGTATCATGCAACAATCTGTTCCTATGCGCAGTCAAGATGAGGCTATTAGTGCATTAGAAGCCTTAGGATACAAACCTCAAGAAGCGCAGAAAGTAGTAAATAAAATTGATGATGGTGTTAAAACCTGCGAGCAATTAATACGTGAAGCATTGCAAATATTAGCAGCAAGATAAAATTTCATTCTGAGAAAAAAAGCCTATACTTAGGCTAATATTTTCTTTTTTTGAGAAAAAAATGAAAAAAATAGCTTTGGTGGATATTGATGGTTGTTTAATTCAAAATGGAAAATTAAATTTAGATTTAGTAAAAAAACTACAAGAATATGATGAAGTTATCTTATTCACTCAAAGGTCAAAATATATACAGACAGGGCAATTGCCTAGACACTATTTTTCGAACCCTGATTCTACTTCAATTGTAACAACACCCCAAGCTGTTGATGCCTTGCAAGAAAGGACTCATAAAACTGTCCGTGTTTCCACCTCCTTGGATCCTTATTTCGGTGAACCAACGGAGTATTTTGAGCGCGAATTAAGATCTTTTGAAAGTAGAATGCAAAAAGCTTTAATAGCTCATGTAGCAGTACATCCTGATGATCCTTTTGAAAGAGGAACTTTTAATGACGAATATGAAAGCGAAGTTTCTAGTGTAAGAAAAGCACTTAAGCAAGAGGAAAATGTGCCTCCCGATCGTTTTTACCCTATAGGGAAAGTGGAACAATATATACATTTAACTAAATCATTGCAGAGCTCTTCAGAGTGCAGTATTGACTATTTTGATGATCGAAGTGCAAACATGCAGGAGATTCTTGACGCTGGGGATATGTTGCCAATTACTCCTCAATGTATTTTAGTTGATAAACATAATTTACAACTTTTTGTGCCTCATGCTCCTGATGATAAACATCCTTCAATTAAGGCATTTAATGATTATATTAAGGCTCGACAAGATGAGGTAAATAGTTCAGGAGGAAAACAGTATCATACTATCTGGGCAAGATTATTCAAACCTGATGTAAGTGCTGCAAATAAAATAAGCGCAGCTGAAAAATGTATTCATCTTTTATCTGGTAAACAAGATGTGTCTTTTAGTAAAGAAGAGTTAAAAGCATTACAAGATAAGCGTTTAGGGAATCTTTTTAAAGAGCATCACGCAAATCATGAGGAGTTAACTACTCATAAAGACTTAAAGGAAATTGCTGGTACTTATAAACAACAAATGGCAGCTCTAAAAGGTCCTTCTAAAGAGACAGAGCTTACTTTTAAAGCGAAAGAGGGTGATAATGAGGAGTTCAGACTCAAATGAAGCTAAGGAGTAAATAGTCAAGGGTGAACAATTATCCTAGCGCTTAGTGCTTGGTTTTAAGGGTAAATAGACTCTAACAACTAAACCAGTATCTATCTTAGGAGAGGCTAAAATAACTCGTCCCCCATGAAGTTCACAAATTTGTCTTACGATAGCAAGACCAAGACCACTTCCTGGGCTTTTATTACCGAGAACTCTGAAGAAGCGCTCAAAAACTCGCGCTTGTAATTCGGGTGGTATGCCGGGGCCGTTATCACAAACTTCTAAGACTACCTCATTATTTTTCTTAAATAATTGCACCGTAATACGGCCATTTTCATTCGAATAACGAATGGCATTATCTACTAAATTACGGATTAGAATGCCCAAAGCGGTGGCATTTCCTAAGATTACAGGAATATTATCTTCGTGTTCGAACTCAAGCTCAATTTGTTTTTCCACTGCCACTGGAGCAAGCATAGCTAGAATGTCGCGAGTTAATTTTTCTAGATTCACTTCATCTTCTTCATGTAGGCTGGTTGCTTCAGGAACAAGTCTACTCATGGTTAAGAGCTGTTGTACGATATGAGTACTGCGGTTCACACTGGCGATAAGTTTTTGTAAGGCTAAGTTTTTCTCTTCGATATTATTGGTATTTAATGCAACTTGGGCTTGTGTTTTGAGTGCTGCAAGTGGGGTACGCAACTCATGTGCGGCATCTGCTGCAAAACGTTTTTCACGCTCAAATCCTTCTTTGAGTCTAAAAAATAATTTATTTAACTCATCAATTACTGGTTTAATTTCTTCAGGGACTTCATGCAAATCCACAGGCTCTAAATGGCTGGACGCTCTGTTAGCCACTTCTTCTGCCACTTTATCTAAGCTGTCTAAGCCACGACCGATAATAATCCAAATAAGTAGACCAGATAAGGGAAAAGTAAGAAGCATAATATATAAGTCATCTTGAGCAATTCTATGCCCCAACTCATTACGCGTATCATAGCGCTCCGCTAAGACCGTTCTAACTCCTGCTTTATCATTATAAGTAGTAAATACTCGCCAATCTTGATCAGCAATACTTTTATCACTAAAGCCATCTGTTTCCGCAGTTAAAGGAATTTTAGGCGCCGTTGAAGAGTGAAGTAATAACTTACCTCCATTTGTCCATACTTGGAAATTAAACCTATCTAAGTAGTTTTCTGGAGGTTCATCATTTAGAAATCGCTTTTGATAATAGGTATTAATTCGTTGAGGAATAGTTTCTAGAGCATGTTGAATTTTTAATAAAGGACGTTGATGTAGATCGTCTCCAAGCAAAGCCTGGTAGGAGAGGGCAGAAAACGCCATTAAGGTATCCAAGTGGTCTTGGATATCCTTTTGGTCTAAATAATAGTTACCAATTGCGGTCAAGGTTGTCGTGATGGTTATAGCTAGTAGAAGATTTATTAATAAAAATTTTCGTATAGACGATTTCACGATAGAGCTACACCATCATTTTTTTCTGCCATATAACCCACACCTCGTATAGTGCGAATAAAGTTAGCATTGAGTTTTTTTCTTAAATTATGGATATGAACTTCTAAAGCATTGCTGTCAACATCCTCTTCCCAACCATAAATACTTTGCATTAGTTGTTCACGAGAAAACACTTGCCCACTGTTTTCTAATAGTTTCTGTAAAAGAGCGAATTCTCTGCGAGGAACATTAATTAACATATTGTCCACTAATACAGAGTGCGCGGCAGGATCTAAAGTAATGTTTCTATACTGAAGTACAGAATCAGCACGTCCTTGAGAGCGGCGTACTAAAGCTCTAATTCGTGCACTTAATTCATTTAGGTCAAAAGGTTTAATTAGGTAATCATCGGCCCCACTATCAAGACCTTTTACTCGATCTTCTACTGATTCACGTGCCGTTAAGATAATAACAGGGGTAGGGTTTCCATCATTACGGACATGTTGTAAAAGCGATAAACCAGATAATTTAGGTAGTCCTAAATCAAGAATGATTAACTCAAAAGATTCTGACTTTAGGGCGGCTCGAGCTGCTTCGCCATCTTTAAGCCAATCTACAATATAACCAAATTGTGTTAAACCTGTTTTTACAGCATCTCCAAGAAGTTCGTCATCTTCAACAAGTAATAATCTCATCGTGGCTCCTGCTGTTTATCGTTATGCGTTAGTTTAGGGTTTTTCTAATCCTTTTTCATCCATATGCTTTGTCAAATAAAACGCCTGAATTAATACGAAAAGCAGGGTAAAACCAACCCCACCAAAAAGCTTAAAATTTACCCAAGCATCTGTATCATAATAATAAGCAACATAGAGATTTAATGCACCCATTATAATAAAAAATATAGCCCAAGCGGCATTCAATCTATGCCATATCTTATTACTCAATTGAACATTAGCTTCCATCATTTTTTGGATTAAGGGTTTAGAACCAATAAAGCTAGAACCAAAAAATACTAAAGCAGATAACCAATAGATTCCTGTTGGCTTCCATTTGATAAAGACTGGATTATGGAAAAATAAAGTGGCCCCGCCTAATAGGACAATAATAGCTAGGCTAATCAAATGCATTTTGTCATAATGTTGGAATTTAAGCCGATAAAAAACGACCTGGATAATCGATGCAACCATTGCTACAGCTGTGGCGGTGTAAATATCACAACATTTATAAACTATAAAGAACAAAACAATAGGAAAAAAATCAAACAGTAATTTCATATAATTTAATTTATAAATAAGTTAGTCTCAGTATAACACACTATTTTATTACTCACTTGCAAAGTTCATACCGAAATAGAAAATAAATCCTTTATATTGTTTAATAAAGCATAATTTATACAAACATCAATAGATTGTATCTATTATCCTACTAATATTTTCTGTCCTAAGCGTAAGGGACTAGTTTTAGTTAAGCCAGGGTTAAGTTCGATAAGCGAATTTACTTTCGTCTGATGTAATTTGGCGATAGCACTTAAGGTATCACCCGCTTTTACAATATAAGGAACGGCTTGTTTTACTTTTTTCCAAATAAAAAGTTGCTGTCCTTGACGTAAAGTATGATTGTTTGTCAATTTATTCCAACTTTGAATTTCATTAGCAGTTACACCATAGAGTTTTTGGAGTTTTGGATAATTATCATTAGCTTGGACAATGTGAATAACCCGGTGATTACGTGCAATGGTCAGGGGTTGAACTAGCGGGGCAGGAGCATTAGTTTCCTGTGTTTTCTCCACGACTGTGGTATTTTTAGTGCTTGGAATTAAAATAGATTGATTCGGACGTACAGAATTACTAGTTAATTGATTGACCTGTTTAATTAAATTTACTGTAGTGTGATAGCGAACAGCAATATTGCCTAAGCTATCGCCGCGTTGAACGCGATGCTTTGTCCAACTGACTCTTTTTTCTTCAGGGACATTAGAGAGGTTTAGGTTAAACATTTCCACTTTTTCTGCAGGAATAAGTAATTTAAAGGGTTTATAAGGCGCTGTAGTCCAACGATTATATCCGGGATTTAATTTGATTAGTTCTTTATAGCTAATTCCTGCCAATCGAGCTGCATGACTTAAATCAATTTGGCTTCCTATATTTACTTCTTCAAAATAAGGTAAATAGGGAATAGAGGGTAAAGTAATTCGATAGCGGCCTGGATTTTTAATGATTTCCGCTAAAGCTAATAGACGGGGTACATAGACTCGTGTTTCTTGAGGAACTGTTAAATTCCAAAAATAGGCTTGTGTTCCTGGGCGGGTAGTCGCTTTTATGGCTCGTGAAATGGTTCCTTCTCCCGAATCATAAGCAGCAATTGCTAAAATCCAATTGCCATTAAAATAATTATTTAGATAAACTAAATAATTTAATGCTGCATCAGTAGATGGGCCTATGCTGCGTCTGCCATCAAACCACCAATCTTGTTTCAAGCCCAGCCCACTCCCTGTTTTTGGCATTAACTGCCAAAGGCCGGCCGCTCCTGCTCCTGAATAGGCGAAAGGATCATAAGCACTTTCTATCATAGGTAATAAAGCTAGCTCCCCTGGTAATCTACGCTTTTTTATTTGGTTTACTATATGATAGATGTAGGGTTCAGATTGACGACTTACCTTGTGCAAATAACTTGGATGGGCTGCTAGCCATCTGATCTGTTCTTGCACTTCAGGACGAGTTACTTCATGACTAATTCTAAATTCATTACGCAAGACATCCCAGACATTAGATGCTTCTTGAGCTCCGGCATTATTTAAAAAAACAAAAAATATGCCTAAAAAGAGAAGGAGTTTAATTTTTATCAAGCACTTAAATTTCAATAGTGTAACCTATGAAAATAATTGACTGCGTAGTCTACAAAATAAACAGGAATTATTAAAGCCTTTTTGCAATTGGCTAATGCATAATGTATTAAATTGGCTCTTTTTGAGTTCTTTTAATCGCATTAACCTAGTGAATTTTTAGCTTGTAAATTGGTTTTTTTGTTCTCTTAACACAGCAAAAACATCTTGAGGATGATTTGATTGAGCGCCATATTGTTGTGCATAGTTTTGTACTTCCTGCTCTTCAAGTCGCAAAAAAGGATTTATTAATAATTCTTGCGCAAGACTTGAGGGTAAGGAACAAGCAATAGAATCTTCTTTCGCTGCGAGCCATGGAGAGCCGAAGGCGCGGGCGAGTAGTCCCTGGTAGCCTTAGGGCCGGATGTTTTTCCGCAGGGAAAATATAAGGCCATACGAAAAGGCGTCAGTCATTGGGGAGCGTAGATTTTGAGGCCCGAAGGG
>CANJQE010000005.1 GCA_947476305.1 Legionellaceae bacterium | reverse complement strand
TTTAACACCATTAGTGATGATGCAATTAGTACTGTTGAGAATGAGTTAAATAATAGGCCAAGAAAGTGTTTAAACTATAAAAGTCCTATTGAAATTTTTAACACAAACTAGAGGCGGCAAAGTTGCGATAACTAGTTGGATCCGCCAAAGTCATGATAAAGGCATGAGTAAATCCTTTATTTAGTTGTTCAGGACTGATATTTTTTCCAAAGGAAAAGCTTTTAATAGCTGGGATTATTTCTTTTAAATTACCCAACTGATTTGCTACTGCATCAATATCTGATTCAGCGAACTGTGGTTGAAATTTTAATATCACCATATGATTAATCATCGAACATCTCCAAATTGATTTAATCAGATAGTAGCATCATTTTGAAATTAAAAAGAACAATAAATTATCTTCTCATCTATTATTACCACTTATTTTAATAAGCCATTTTAATGATTTTTACTGTTTTTTTGGCATAGCAATACAAGTGACTTCTACTAATAATCCCGGAATTGCCAGGGCGGCCACACCGACAGAGGTACTGGTATAGGATGAGCTAGGCATACAATGCTTTCGCATTGTAAAATAAATTGGTCCGTTTTTTTCTATATTCACTAGATAAGAGGTCATTGCTAAAATATGTTCTAAACTGGAATGCGCAGCATCTAGGGCATATTCAATATTTTTAAACAATTGCCTGGTTTGCGACTCAATGTCAGCGCCAATGATTTTCCCTTCTTTATCCTGCCCTGCTTGGCCAGTTATAAAAATTAAATCATTATATTGAATACATTGGGTAAAGCCATATTGCTCATAAGAAAGTAGCTCTGGCACTTCAATCACTTTTTTGGACATGATTGTTCCTTAATTTTTGATGGCAATAATACCTATAAAACAATTAAAACTGAGGACTAATAAATTCAGGAATTCTTTGATCCAACCAATATACAGGTGAACCTATCATAGAGCCGCTAACAAATCCTACATGACCTCCCTTTTTACTCAACTCTAAAGTCACTGACTCAGACAACTCCTCTTCCGATGGTAAGATATCTTTGGTCATGAAGGGGTCGTCTTCAGCTTGAATAATAAGGGTTGGAATTTGAATGTCGCTTAGAAACTGTCTGGAACTGCATTCTCTATAATATTGATGCACACTATTAAAACCATATAAAGGAGCGGTTACTTCATTATCAAAAGTCCAAAAACAAGTACAATGTTCCGCTTTCTTAAAGGGTTCCGGTGCGTTTTTAAAATAGGCATTTCGTTCAGCAAAAAAAGTTTTTAACCCGCCTAAAAGATGTCTTTGGTAAAACCAGGATAAACCTTCATTGACTCGATCGGCAACATGCTTTAACAATAAAGGTACGGATACCGCTACAGCCGCATCAATCGAATGAATTTTTTTCTCACCAAGCCATTTTAATAATACGTTTCCCCCTAAGGAAACACCGACTACCGCTTTTTTTGTATGCGGTTCCTGTTCATTAAGTAAATTCACGAAAAAATCTAAATCCTCCGTATCTCCGGAATGATAAGCGCGAGGTAAGCGATTGTATTCTTTCCCTGCACCACGAAAATGCATGAGAACAGCGCGCCATCCTTGTTGATTAAAGGCCGTCATAAAACGCGCAACATAACTAGACTCCAGCCCACCGCCAAGACCATGTAAAATAATTACTAATGGAGCCTCTGGGGGCAAATTATTGGTACTCCAAGCTAAATCAATAAAATCCCCATCGGGTAAATCAATTTTTTCTGTTTTATCTATCGTAGCTGGCAATGGATGGTGCATTGATGAATAAATAGTCTGCGCATGGGCATTGGATAGCCACCAAGCAGGTTTAAATTGACTCTCAATAATCATAAGTCACCCCCTGTGATATTGTGGACTCAACTCTTGTAGTGCTTCAATCATCACAGCAACATGTTCAGGTGAAACATCTGGCGTTATTCCATGCCCCAAATTAAAAATATGCCCCGAGCCATGGCCATATGCAGCCAGTATCTCACCGACTTCCTGTCTTATTACTTCTGGAGACCCAAGTAATGCTGCTGGATCTAGGTTGCCCTGTAAGGCTACTTTGTCGCCGACTCTTTGGCGCGCAGCACTTAAATCACAAGTCCAATCAAGACCTAAGGCATCACAACCCGTATTAGCCATTTGCTCTAGCCACTGACCACCGCCTTTAGTAAATAAAATAACCGGTATATCAGGGTTAAATGCTTTTACTTGGTCTACTATTTGTTGCATATAAGACAATGAAAGTCGCTGATAATTAAGCGGCGTCAAAATCCCACCCCAAGTATCAAAAATCATTACTGCATTTACTCCGGCCTTAATCTGTTCAATAAGATAAGCTGAAACGGAAAGGGCTAAAGTATTCAACAACTTATGTATGGTTTTATCTTCAGTATAGACCATAGTTAAGATATGTTTAAAATCTCTGCTACTTTGTCCTTCAACCATATAACAAGCTAAAGTCCAAGGACTACCTGAAAAACCGATTAAAGGTAAATTTTTAGGCATTTCCTTACGAATTAAACGTGCAGCATTCATAACATAAGCAAGCTCATCAGTCATTTGCGGTACGAGTAAACGTTCAATCGACTTAAGATCACGAACAGGCTTGTGAAAACGCGGCCCCTCGCCTTCGGAGAAATACAAACCTAAGCCCATAGCATCAGGAATAGTTAAAATATCAGAAAATAAGATCGCAGCATCTAAAGCATAGCGCTTTAAAGGTTGTAGCGTAACTTCACATGCTAATTCAGGGTTACGACAAAGACTTAAAAAATCACCCGCCTGTTCACGTGTTTTACGATATTCAGGTAAATATCTCCCTGCTTGGCGCATAATCCATACGGGGGTTCTATCCACTGGCTGTCGTTTTAGAGCACGTAAAAATCGAGAGTTATTTAAATCAGACATGATGCAATCTCAAACGCTTGAAAAGCTGGTATAGTATCATACTTGTTTTCACCCCACTAATGAGGATGCTCATGGATATTCTTATGGTTCAAGGACTAAGCGTACAAACAAAAATTGGTGTTTATGCCTGGGAACAACAGATTCAACAACAAGTACTTATTGATATCACTATCCCCTCTGATTTTAGTGCTTGTGAAGATGATTTAAGCCACACCTTAGATTACGCCGCTTTATGTCAAAAGGTCACTTCCTTTGTAGAGTCTAAGTCCTTTCAATTGATTGAATACCTTGCCAATTCTGTAGCTGAACTAATTAAAGAGGAATTTCAAGTGCAACAAGTCACAGTGAGCGTAGCAAAACCACATGCGGTCAAAAATGCAGGAATGATTAAGATCAGTGTTACTCGTTAATAATTAATATTTACCGATGTTGGATCGAAATGCCCACTCTCGGTGTCTGATCCAAAATTTACAAAAATGTATGTTTTGTATTATTCTGTGTATTCTCATTAACTATTTAATTGAGGATGGCAAATGCTACGTTATTTTTTCAATACAGCAAAAGAAGACGCAGAATTAAAAAAATTAACAGAACAAGCGGTGCTGAAGAAATTAAGAAAAATATTGCCTTTGATTGACATAAAGGAACTTCAGTATGAAAACGGGTTAATGACTATTCAAAATAATCCCCCTGAGGAATTATTAAGAGAATCGAGGGCGATTACAGCAAATGCATCAAAAATTAAACCCGCAATACTATGGGAAAAATCCATCAACAAGCTTTAGAGATGCTATATTTGCAATGATAGTGATTGCTACTCTTAATCGACGTAATGATGCGAAAATCCAAAATATAGCAAGTGAGCGTGAAGAAATGAGTAGGCAATTTAGGTAACACTTATTTAAACCATTTCATCTTAAAATCTCTTTCTCAACTGCCCTTATATGAAAAATTCCAAGCAAGAACAATTCTGTGGCCGAGATTAGCAGCAGCGTAATCCGGAATCTCTTGGCACGGAATTCCCGGATTACGCTGCGCTAATCCAGGCTACAAGATCTAAAATTTATTGAAATAATAGGCGCAGATTAGCTTATTATAGGTTAAGTAGCGCTTCTTACCATACCATTCAAGCGTTCTGTCTTAGCGAGTATTACTTTTGCTTTCTGTGCAAGCGTACGATTAGGATAAGGACCAATTAAGACACGAAACCAATTACCTTGCGGGGTCGTTATGGAGGTCACTGCGACTTCAAAGCCTTTTAAAATTAACAAGCCTTTCATCTGCTCCGCATCATTGCGTGTTTTAAAGGAAGCTACTTGTACTACAAAATTTCCACCCCTGGAAGCAGGCACAGCAACGGGTTTAGCGCTTACTACTTGCACTGGTTTGGTTTGAGGGCGAATAATAACTTGCGCAGGTTTATTCATTGCGCCTCGAGTAGTGCTTGTAGCTGCAGTAGCTACTGTTCCCGTAGCTGGATGAGTGCTTTGTGGGGTGGCAGCAACTACTGCGCCATTAGCAGCAAGCGCAGTTGCATTTGTGGGATTTTGTTGTGTGGCTCCCACATTGCGGGTTGTTCCGGGTTGATTAGCACCTACACCTTTCTCATTAGCCAATAAGGTGTAAAACTCAAATTTGGGTTTTGGTGGTATTTGTTCTTTCCGTGTTTGAGCTTTAGCAATTTGCTGCTGTGGTTCATGGTTTTCCAATACCTGCGTAGTCATCCAATGGCTTAAGGTCTCAATATCAAAAATAGAAGCAGTAAAATAACCAAGCACAAAGGTAATCACCATTACCAATACTTGATGCGCTAGACCACTGCTTCGTCGTGAAGACCTTCTACTTCCATATTCTCTTGCCATTACATACTCTCAGGGGCTGATACACCTAATAACTCTAAACCATTACTGAGTGCTTGACGCACTGCCTCAAGCAAACACAAACGAGCATAACGTAAATCTTCTTGCTCACACAACAGTTGAACGGCATTATAATAACTATGCAAACCATTAGCGAGCTCTCTTAAATAGTAAGCCAAATAATGAGGCTCACAAGTAGTCGCTGCTGCTTCAATCACTTCTGAATAACGGCATAATAACGAAATTAATGCTAGTTCATGTGGTTGATCTAAAAGATTCACAGAAGCTAAGCCAATCGTTTTATCCCAAGAGAGATCACGTTCTTTTAATTGTTTTAATACACTGCAAATACGAGCATGCGCATATTGAACATAATACACAGGGTTATCGTTAGATTCTGATTTGGCCAAATCAAGATCAAAATCCATGTGTTGTTCTGGCTTACGTGCTACATAAAAAAAGCGTGCGGCATCCTTACCTACTTCTTCACGTAATTCTCTTAAAGTAACAAAGGAGCCACTGCGTGTGGACATTTGTACGCGCTCACCACCGCGATAAAGAATCGCAAATTGCACTAACAAGACATCTAAGGCAGCTTGATCATGACCTAAAGCAGTTACCGCAGAACGTACACGTGTTACATAACCATGGTGATCGGCTCCAAAAATATCAATTACTCGATCATACCCTCTATCGTATTTATTCCAGTGGTAGGCTACATCAGAGGCAAAATAAGTGGTCTGACCATTGGCTCGAACTAAAACCCTATCTTTCTCGTCACCATAATCTGTCGCTTTAAACCAAAGAGCGCCTTCTTTTTCAAAAGTATGGCCGCCCTCTTTCAGTGCTTGAATCCCTTTTTCAATGGATCCATTTTCAAATAATGATTGTTCAGAAAACCAACTGTTAAAATGAACACCAAATTCACCTAAATCTTCTTTTATATCATCCAGTACAGTATTTAAAGCATGTCGATGAAACAAAGCAAAACCTTCTGTTCCTAATAAAGACTTGGCTTGGTTAATCATGGCATCAATGTAGATTTCTTTATCCCCACCTTGCGGCTCATCAGGAGGCAACCCCTCTACGATGGAAGACCAAGAGTGAACGTAGTGCTTGTTATGTTCACTCCATAAATGTTGCGCGATGTCATAAACATAATCCCCCTTATAAGCATTCACTGGAAACACTAGGGGTTCTTTCGCTAATTCTAAATAGCGTAACCAAACACTCACGGCTAAAATATTCATTTGGCGACCGGCATCATTCACATAGTATTCTGAATCAACGTTATACCCGGCTGCTTTTAAAACGTTTCCTAAGGTTGCGCCAAAAGCCGCTCCCCGCCCATGTCCCACGTGTAAAGGACCGGTAGGATTCGCAGAAACAAATTCTATTAAGACTTTTTGTCCCTTACCTAAGGCACTTCGACCGAATTCTTTGCCTTTATTTAGGGCTTCAGCAATCACTACAGCACGAGCACTGGGGAGAATAAAAAAATTAATAAAGCCTGCACCAGCAATCTCAATTTTTTCAAGAAAAGTATTATTTGCCATAGCTTCAACCAATAGTTCAGCAATCTTTCGCGGTGCTTGGCGACATGGTTTTGCTAAAACTAAAGCTAAATTACTCGCGTAGTCCCCATGGGCGGAATCTTTAGCATTCTCCACTTTAGTTTCCACATCTAAATCAGCGGGTATCTGCCCTGATTGTTGCAGTGAAACTAAAGCTTGCTTTAACAGAAGTTCAATTGTTTGTTTCATACTAACTTAACTCACTAGAAAATAGCCGTATTATGCTCTTTTTCACACCACATTTAAAGCTGATATTTATACACTCTCAATCTCTTCATAAGATTTATAAATATAGCCGTCTTGTGATAATAGAACAGCTAAAGGCCGGGTTGCATCAAAATGTGCAAAAATAATCATCATCATTACTGTAATTGGAACTGATAAAAACATTCCCAAAATCCCCCAAATATAGCCCCACAAGCCTAAAGCAAAGAGAATAACGAGCGTACTTAAGTTTAAAGATTTACCCAGTAATCTGGGTTCTAAAAAATTACCTACGATAAATTGAATTGCGACAATCCCTGAAGTAATTTCAATAAAGGGCCACCAACTATCAAATTGAATTAAGGCTAAGGCCACTGGAAAGGCTGTAGCAATCATGGCACCAATATTAGGAATATAAGTAAGAAAGAAAATTAATAAAGCCCAAAATTCGGCAAAATCTAAATGCACCCACTTCATAATGAGCCAACTAGCGAAGGATGTACCTATACCCAATAAAGTTTTGATACCCAAATAGGTTTGCGTATCCTTAGTAATATGATTAATGATGTTTTTAACAAGCTTTCTGTGTTCTGCTTGAGAAAAGAAGGCATCTAGTTTTTGTTCAAAATAATGTTGCTCAACAAAAAGAAAAACCACATATAAAGAGATTAATACAGCGGAACTGGTAATCGTGGTAAAGACCCCATAAATGTTGAGGGCAATGCTTTGTAAATTAATATTTTTAATAGAGCTATTAAAATCGGTCAAACCCTTAATGTGAAATCTGGCATCAAAATTATTAAACATGACCGATAAATTGTCTTGATATTTTGGTGCTGCTGCAATCACCTCATTTACATTATTAGTAATAATATCAATTAGAATTTTAAACAAGACAGCCACGATACATAAAGACAGAACCATGCTGAGCCATTCAGGCAGCAGAGGACCTACCCTAGGAACTTTTTTCACCCCATTATTAATGGTATTAAGAAGATGCCAAAAAAAGACAGCCATCACTAAAGGGATTAATAGACCACGACCTATGATTAATAAATAGCCAATAATCCATACTATTACTAAAACAGAGGCAAAAGTAACTATTCGGTTCATTCCATTAACTCCAGGGCTCAAAGTATACTCGTCAACAAGGTTATTTTCCTGATACTATTAGGTTTATGGTGAATTATCTTAACTTTTTAACAACTGCAATAATGAGTTCTATAAATGCATCATACCGTGCTGTCTAACTCTTGTGAATCATTAACTGGTGTTGGACCAACTCTTGCCAATAAATTAATGAAATGCGGTATTCATACGGTACAAGATCTCCTCTTTCATTTACCTTATCGCTATCAAGACCGAACTAGGATTACCGCCATTCAAGATTTACGTCCCAATGATTGGGCAGTCATTGCCGGTAGAGTATGCAAAACTGAAGTAAAATACGGTAAAAAAATGATGCTTTATTGCTATGTAGAAGACGCAACAGGCATTATTAAACTGCGTTTTTTCCATTTTAATAAACAACAAATTGCTTCTTTAACTAACAGTCAGGGCATTCACATTTTTGGCGAAGTACGCGAGTTTAATAATCAGTTTGAGATGATCCATCCTGAATATCAAATTCTTAAAGAAGATCAAGCTCATCAAGTACAAGAAACTCTAACACCTATTTATCCTTTAACCGAGGGTTTAACCCAAACTCGTTTACGACAGTTAATTAATAGTGCTTTAAAATACTCTGAGAATGAATTACACCAACTGGAATGGATGGATGAACAACAATTGAGTCATTATGCCTTTTCTAATTTGGTTGAGTCGATTCATTTACTACATAATCCTCCTCCTGATGTCTCTATTCAGGCTTTAGAAACAGGCACACACCCAGCTTTTAAACGTCTAGTCTTTGATGAATTATTAGCACAGCGCTTAAGTATGTATTATGCACGACAAAAACGTAATCAACGCCTTGCTCCATCCTTTCCCGTGGAAAAAACAATCACTACTTCATTTTTAACCTCTTTGCCCTTCTCACTAACCACAGCTCAGACACGAGTAGTTGAAGAAATTTCTACTGATTTGCAAAAAACTAAGCCCATGTTACGTCTGATACAGGGCGATGTTGGCTCAGGTAAAACTATTGTTGCTGCACTGGCCGCCCTACAAGCGATAGCCCGAGGCTATCAAGTGGCTTTTATGGCTCCTACTGATTTACTAAGCGAACAACATACTTACAATTTAACCCATTGGTTTAAGCCCTTAAATATTAAAGTCTGCAGACTCAGTGGCAAAATGAAAACAAGTGAACGTAAAACAACACTTGCAGCGCTAGAAGACAACAGTTGTCAATTGATTATTGGTACGCATGCCTTATTTCAAGAAGAAGTGAGTTTTGCCAATTTAGGTTTAGTGATTATTGATGAACAACATCGTTTTGGCGTAGAACAACGTTTGTTATTACAACAAAAGGGACAAAAAAACCAGCAAACACCGCATCAACTATTAATGACTGCCACCCCTATACCAAGAACTTTATCCATGTCTCATTTTGCTCATTTAGATATCTCTGTTATTGACGAATTACCTCCCGGAAGAAGTCCCGTAATCACTGCCATTTTAAATCAAGATAAACGAGAATTAATTATTGAACGCCTACGAGCTGCTCTTGCAGAAGGAAAACAAGCTTATTGGGTCTGCACTTTAATTGAAGAAACTGAGAAATTACAATGTATGGCAGCCATGGATACTGCACAAACCTTACAAGAACAATTAACAGAAGCACGAGTGGGTTTAGTACATGGCCGCATGAAGGCCATAGAAAAAGAAGCAACGATGGCAGCATTTAAATCCGGAGAGATCAATTTATTAGTAGCCACCACAGTCATTGAAGTAGGTGTTGATGTACCTAATTCCAGCTTAATGATTATTGAAAACTCAGAACGGCTTGGTTTATCACAATTACATCAATTAAGAGGACGCGTAGGACGAGGAACAACTCAATCTCATTGCCTTTTGATTTACCAATCACCACTATCTCAAATGAGTGCAGAGCGGCTAAAAACCATGCGGTCTACTAATGATGGCTTCATCATCTCGGAAAAGGATTTAGAACTAAGGGGTGCTGGTGAACTCTTAGGAACCAAACAAACGGGATACAAGCAATTTAAATTAGCCGAGCTGCCAAGAGATAAAGAATTATTACCCTTGTTAACTCCTATCGCTAAACAATTAGTTCAAGAAAACCCAGAACTTGCCCATTCTATAACCCAGCGCTGGTTAGGTGATTTTGAGCATTTTTTGCAAGGCTAAAAATATTTTTAAATTTATTAAAGTCAAGACTGTTTTTTATTTATTTCTTTGTTAATATAGTCGGTTTTAATCCTTTATCATTATTCACAGCCATGTGGATAACTCTAAGATGCTTCAATTCCTTTTTCTAAGCGTTTTTATCTTTTTAAATCTAAAGATCCTTTAGCTATAAGGCTTATTAAGCTTTTCCACACAAATCAATTTATTTTTTTTATCCACAAAATCTGTGGATAAGCTTGTGTGCAATATTAAAAACTCCATATAAAACTAGACTTAGCTTAGAATGCTTTAGAACTTACCAATTTGTTTGATGTACAATAATCTCGAACTCACGTTAAGTTAAAGATTTGTAGAAAACTGTAGTTGCTATGATTGAAAGCACTATCTCAACGGCTATCCGAGAACGCTATTCTGGCTGCTTGCAATAGGCTTATGTTATTATGGTAAATTCAGTGACAAACAAAATAGGTCATCAAAGTATCATGACTCAGCATGATAGATATTGGCAGGCTAAAAAAGTAACTCTTATTGGCGCGCTGTTTAATGCCTTTCTTGGCTTTATTAAACTTATTGGCGGCTTTTTATTTCATTCTCATGCCCTAGTTGCTGATGGCGCTCATTCATTTTCTGATCTCATCACTGATGTCATGGTGTTATTTGCCTCCAAATATGGAAGTCTTGATGCAGATGAATCTCATCCTTATGGTCATCAGCGCATTGAAACTGCAGCGACTTTATTTTTGTCTTTATTACTTTGTCTTGCGGGTTTTGGTATTGCTTGGGATGCTTTTGAATCATTGCTTGAGGCCACAACAACCATGCCTAGTTGGCTTGCATTACCTATCATTTGCAGTTCTATTTTGATTAATGAAGGCTTGTTTCATTATACAAGGCATGTAGGAAGCAAAATTAATTCTCCTTTAATTATGGCTAATGCTTGGCATCATCGCTCTGATGCAGCCTCATCTTTAGTAGTGTTAGTAGGACTTATTGGAAGTTTAGCTGGGTTCGGATATTTAGATTCTGTGGCGGCGCTCATTGTAGGTTTAATGATTATTAAAATGGGTTGGAACTACGGTTGGAACAGTGTAAAAGAGCTAGTGGATACTGCTGTGAGTGCCGAATTACTAGCACAAATTGAACAAGTCATCCAAAACGTTCATGGCGTAGAACGTATTCATCAATTACGTAGCCGCTCTATGGGTAATGATGTGCTTATTGATGTGCATATTATGGTTTCTCCTAAAATCTCGGTTTCTGAAGGCCATTATATTGCCCAGCATGTTCATCAAGCCCTCGTAACACAAATCGCAACTGTGAACGATGTAATTGTGCATGTAGACCATGAAGATGATGAAATCTCTAGCCCTTCTTTGCATTTACCTAGTCGAAAAGTCTTACAAGAACAATTGCTGAATGAAGTGCATATTGATTTCCCACAAATCTTATTTTGGAATGTACATTACTTGGACGGCACGATTAGCATCGATATCGCATGTAATGAGCAGTTTACTCAGTGGAAAGAATTACATCAAAGAGTACTCTTAGCTTTGCAATTACAAGCTAATATAAAAGAAATCCGTTTATTTAGTTTGCATGAAATTGTTCATCATGATGAAGCAGTACAAGAATGACGAATCATTAATTTACAGGTACAATTCATCTCTTTTTAATTTAGACAGTTACAGGACAGATGAAAAACGCCAAGATCCTGACTTACCTGTCTGTATCCTAATGAATACCTAGGACTAATATGTTATCTGCTACTGGTTTAAAAATACTCTTTGGTTTGATTATTTTTATAGTCATCTTACTTGCTGGCTGGTATCCCTTTAAAAAACGCATTAAAGACGATTCACATATTGATTTTCCAGTAGGTGAAACATTGGCTACCGGTGTTTTTCTAGGTGCAGCACTTCTTCATATGTTGCCTGATGCAGCGCATTTATTTAATCACTTAGGATATAACTATCCTTTCGCCTTTATTATTACCGGGGCGGTCTTTTTGATTTTTCTATGGTTTGAACATTTAGGCAAAGAACTTTATCATCATCATGAAGCTTCTCATCCTGCCTTTGCTATTCTAGCCTGGGCGATGCTTTCTGTGCACTCCATTATGCTTGGAGCAGCTCTAGGTTTAGCTCATCATAATTCTATGATTATCATGCTGTTCCTCGCCATTATTACTCATAAATGGGCAGAAAGCTTTGCTATCGCCGTGCAACTCAATAAAAGCTCCATGAGTACGAACAAAAGCATGATTTTCTTTTTTATTTTTAGTCTCATGACCCCCGTTGGTATCTATTTTGGCTGGTATTTTGGGCATGGAATAGAAACAAACTCTATTTTTGATCCAATTTTAATCTCAGCCTCAGCCGGCACCTTTCTTTATTTAGGGACCTTACATGGTTTAGAACGTTGCGTCATGGTAGAACGTTGTTGCAATCTAAGAGATTTCAGTTTTGTAATTATTGGCTTTTTATTAATGGCATCAGTGGCGGTCTATGTCTAAGTTTATTCCTCCATATCAGAACAAAAAATCGTCCTGCAACCATGTTTTTATTGACAATCACTCAGCATAACAAAACAATAGCTAGCAATTTATTTTCTCTTAGGACATCACATGCAAATAACAAAAATACATGCTCGCGAAATTTTAGATTCTCGGGGTAATCCCACTATTGAAGCCGATGTATTCTTAAAAGATGGTACTATGGGTCGTGCCTGCGTTCCTTCTGGGGCATCTACTGGCAGTCGTGAAGCCTGTGAATTAAGAGACAATGAACAAAGATATATGGGCAAAGGAGTACAAAAGGCAGTTAATCATGTCAATCAAGAAATAAATCAAGCGCTAAATGGTAGTTTTATTGAAGATCAAGCGCTCATTGATAATAAGCTTTGTGAATTAGATGGCACTGAAAATAAATCACGCTTAGGTGCTAATGCACTTTTAGCCGTTTCTTTAGCCACCGCACGTGCACGAGCCAATGCGTTAAAATTACCTTTATTTAAAACCTTAAACCAAGGGCAAAGCATGTCAATGCCCGTGCCTATGATGAATGTTTTAAATGGTGGTGCCCATGCGGATAATAATGTAGATATTCAAGAATTTATGATTATGCCCGTTGGTGCTGTCGATTTTCCTAGCGCCTTACAAATGGGTGTTGAAACCTTCCACGTGCTTAAATCAGTGCTAAAAAAGAAAGGCTTAAATACCGCTGTAGGCGATGAGGGTGGTTTTGCCCCTAATATTCAATCGAATCGCCAAGCCTTAGACCTGCTTAGTGAAGCCGTGGAAAAGGCTGGTTTTCGTTTAGGACAAGACATTGTATTTTCTTTAGATGTTGCCGCATCCGAACTTTATGATCAAGGTATGTACCATATGGCTTCGGAAGATAAAAAATTTACTTCAGAGCAATTAATTGCCTATTATGCGGATTTAGTAAATAGCTACCCGATAGTGAGTATTGAAGACGGCCTTGATGAGAAAGATTGGTCTGGATGGAGTGAATTAACCAAGCTTTTAGGTAAGAAAATTCAATTAGTTGGTGATGATTTATTCGTGACTAATCCTAAAATTTTACAAGAGGGAATCAATCAGCATATTGCTAATGCTATTTTAATTAAAGTAAATCAAATAGGTACTTTAACAGAAACACAAGAAGCAATAAAACTGGCACAAAAAAATAATTATCATTGTGTGATGTCTCATCGTTCCGGTGAAACAGAAGATTCCTTTATCGCTGATTTGGCAGTAGCAACGGGCTGTGGTCAAATCAAAACCGGTTCTTTATGCAGAACGGATAGAACCGCTAAATACAACCAGCTTTTACGAATTAATGAAGAGGCTAATCTACCGTATGCGGGTAAAGAAGTTTTAAGAAAATAAAAGGAATAAAGTAACCATTTAGAGATTTAACTTCTATATGGTTACTACGATTTAGTTCTCTTCTTCGAGCTTCATGATTTATTCAGCTTCCTTAGGTGCTTGTTCTTTTGCCTGAGGGGAATTATCTATAGCATTTGAAGCCTTTTGCAACTGTTCAGGATTTACTGCCCCAGAGTTAGCCCCACCTGCGGCATTAGCACTACTAAATAAAAATAAAGCCCCCATGAAAAGAATAGAAATAAAAGCCTTCATTATCATCCTAATAATATAATACCTCAATTAAATATAGAACAAAATTTAACCAAAACCAACTTTTATTAAAATAATGACGTAATCTTCTCCTGATTTTCAGAAAACTTCAGAGATTTATGGTTAAAATATTGCTCATGACCGTAATAAGATAATAGAATGTAAGAAAGACGGACTCATCAAGAAGCACAACTTATGCGCCCAGTATTCATCGTTTTAATTATTGCGTTAGTTGTTTTACAACATAAACTTTGGCTTGGAGATGGCAACATCATTCAATGGATTAGCTTGCAAGAAAAACTTAAAGAACATCAACAAGAAAATAATAAATTAGCTACTCGCAATAAGGCTTTAGAAGCCGATATTCAAGAATTAAAAAGTGGAGAACAAGCTCTAGAAGAACAGGCACGTTATGAATTAGGTATGGTTAAAAAAGATGAAGATTATTATCAATTTGTTGAATAAATTCTTTGAATAACCACCAGCTCCTTTAATTTTATGCTCCTTGCCCAATATACTGCTAGCCATATGTTCTCTGGATGCAGAGTTTATAATCATGTAAATATTGAAGAACGTCCGTATTTGAGTGCAGGTTGAACGAAAAACACTAGGGGAAAGCGCAGCATAGATAGACTATGCGAGCATTTTCCCCTAGTGTTTTTCGTTCAAGATGCGCCAAATACGGACGTTCTTCCCTGAAGGATAAAAAGAGTGATGAATGGATACATAAACACCCTATCCAAAAGTATTTTTGCTGGCGCTATTATTGGAATCATATCAGCTGTCTCTTCTGTAGCGTTTGCTGCTCTTATTTATCATGGTGAACTTTCTCAATATTTACTTATAGGGGCTAGTTCCAGCTTAATTGGTACGCTGATTTCAATGATTGTCTTGGGCGCTTTCAGCACGTCTAAACGGACTATAGGCCAAGCACAAGATGTATTTGCTGCTATTCTTGCAGTAACTAGCTATGACATTGTCGGCCAAATATCAAATCCTGCCGATTTATTACCTACCATTATGGCCATCACCATTACTATGACCATGAGTAGTGGCTTGGTCATGTTTTTGCTAGGACAATTAAAACTTGGTAAGTTAATACGCTACTTCCCCTACCCAGTCATTGGAGGATTCCTAGCTGGAACGGGGTGGTTGATTTTAAGCCAAAGTTTAAATTTTTTAACCAAAACACCCCTTGATTTCTCTCATTTAACTTCTTTTTTCACTCCAGAACTTTTAGGTTTTTGGCTAGCTCCATTAGGGTATGGTTTTTTTATGGTATTGATGATGCGCCGTTTTAATCATTATTTGGTTTTATCTGGCTTGGTACTAGGCGCTATTGTTTTGTTTTATATTTATCTTTTGATTATGGGAATATCTTTTAGCACTGCTGAAGAGCATGGATGGCTAATAGGACCTTTCCCCAAAGGAACACTGGCAACTATTCCTAGTCTTAACGCCTTTCAGGGGCATGTACAATGGACCATTATTAGTAACTACATCCCTGATTATCTTATTCTGATTACTTTATCAGTCATTAGTCTTCTCTTGAATGCATCTAGTTTTGAAATCATGTCTAATGAAACCATGGATATTAATAAAGAACTTAAAGTAACTGGAATTGCTAATTTACTAGCAGGTAGTTTAGGAGGTTTAGGCGGATATCAAGGCTTAGCTATGTCGCGAGTTAATTTAAAACTTAAACTTAATTCGCGTATGGTTGGTATTATGAGTGGCGTTATCATCGCTATTATTTTGGTGATCGGAACATCCTGCTTAAACTTTTTACCTAAAGCCGTTTTTGGCGCTGTATTGCTCTATGTTGCCCTTGATTTTCTACTTGAATGGCTCATTGATATTAGAAAGAGAATCTCCTGGCCCAACTATATTATTGTTCTTAGCATAACCTTAGTGATTGCTTTACAAGGCTTTTTAACAGGCTTAATCGTAGGAATATTTTTATCCTTAATTCTTTTTGTTATTCATTACAGCCGTATTGAGGTGATTAGAGCCTTCATGAGCGGTGATTTAATTCGCTCAACAGTAGAGCGCACAGAACAAGAAAAAGGAATTTTAAGCAGGAAAGGAAAAGAAATTCTTATTCCTATTATCTCTGGTTATTTATTTTTTGGTAATACGGCCTTTATTATGAATAAAATTATTGATGAGATAGATAGAAATAAGGATTACAACATCCAATATCTGCTCTTAGATTTTTCCCGCGTTATTGGGATGGAAGTTTCCTGTTTTATGAGTATCATTAAACTTCTGCAATCCTGTAAAATGCGTGAGATTCGTTTAGTATTTGCGAATCTCCCCCCTGAAATTAAAAAGGAAATTAATCGTTTTATTACCAATACTTCTTCCGACGAGCTTTATTATTCGGAATTTGAAGACCTAGATCATGCCATAGAATGGTGCGAAGATCACATTATTGCCAAGGAAGAAATATCTATATCCCCTCTAGAACAATTCCAATTTCTTACAGCAAGTAGTGAGGAAAATAAACTCTTACTTACTTATTTTAAACGTACAAAAGCAAAAGAAAATGAAATTATCTATCAACAAGGAGATGTGGCAAAAGATTTGCTCTATCTAGCTAAAGGCCAATTAATGGTTTTTTTGGCCTATGGAACAAAACATCAAATACGTTTGATCCGCATTAAAGAAGGAGCTATTGTTGGGGAAATGGGATTATTTTTAAAAGATACTCGCTCTGCAACAGTTATTGCTAGTGAAGACAGTGTCTTATATCAATTAACAGATGAAGCATTAGAAAGACTATACATTGAGCAGCCTCAATTAGGTATTACTTTAGATCGCCTCATTATCAAACTCTTAGGCAAACGATTGTTACAAGCTAATAAATTTTCTAGCTTTGTGAAAATGAGTCTTTAGATAAAGACAGAAAAAGCAACAAATCCTTCGAGCATGTTAATGATTAAACAGCTATCAAACCAATATCAAGTTTAGGTTTTTCCTCCCATAAACTCAATACAAAGCCCCCACCACCTGAGCCTGTGGGTTTCACAGCTAATGCACCTGCTTGAAATAAATAATTCATATGTTGCTGCAAGCTTTCACTGACTAAACCCCATTGAGAAAAACAGTTTGCTGCTTTATTCATTGCCTTCGCTAAATCACTTAGCGCATGGGGATTATTCTCTTCCAGTGCTTTTCTACATTCAGATACAGACTCCACCATTTGTTCATCAATAGCTTGAGCTAATTGAGGATTATTATCCCAAAGCGTTTGTACCTGTTGAATACAATGCGAAGTAATACCAATTTGATTGCATGAAGATAAGAACCAAAGAGGTTGAAGGTTCTGCTTAATAGGGGTACATTCTCCCTGCTTAAAATAAACACCCTTATTAGAAGCCACACCAGCAATGTCTAAGCCGCTGCTTTTACCGTGAAATAGATGCTCTAACTCTTTAGCAAATTCTAAACGTTTATTTTCTTCAAGCATCTTTTGGGCACAAAACCAGGAACTCATAGCAACACAAAGAGCAGCAGATGCTCCCATTCCTACACCTACAGGAATAGTACTCATTAAATGAAAATGCCCTTCCAATTGATTTAAAGAACGGCCTAATAAGCTCATACCTTGTTCTAGTACGCTCCAAAATAACAAATGCATTTCAGCACCACTAGAACCAGCATAATCAGCACCTAATGATTGTGGAGAAGCATTGTATTTTAAAGTGAATTGTCGTTCTTTAATGGGAAATACTAGGGCGCCATGGCCTCTAACTACCGCATGCTCACCAGCTAAAATCCATTTTCCATAAGTTGTAATTGAAAAATCATAGAACATGATATCTGTCCGCTAGATGTTCTACTTTAAATTGTTCCGCTTGCTCCATTTGATCCATACGATATAATAAATGTATATTTGGTCCTGCATCCATAGTGACTATAGGACCATCGCCTTGTTGCTCCCATAAAGCACTTAATTTATTTAAAATCTGAGTACTTTCTTCAGTGATATAAGAAAAAGCTTGCGCAGAACTAGAAAATAAATGATGCATGTCTTGAAAATCATCCCAGCAAAGCTGAGAAATTCTAGACCAATCTTTAGATCGTAAAGCCTGTAGTAAATCATCTAAACGTTCTTCCGCTCGTTGCCCGCGAGAACTATAAAGAGGACTTGTCTGTACTCGTTTATGAGCTTCACTTGAAGACACTTTTTTTTCTTGATTAGAAATGACAATTACTTGATGTATTAATTGAGTATAAGGAAGCTCAAGTCCGATTACCTCGTTTTCTTTCCATAAAGCCCAAGGTGAATAAAAAGAACGACAAGAAGAACCCGATCCTAAACGACTGAGTTGCGCTTGCTCTTCTATTGAAGGAGATTCTTTACCTGTTAGCTCACTTAAGGCTAAGGAAGCACAACGAGTTAAAGCTGCAAAACTTGATGCAGAACTCGCTAAACCACTACCATAGGGAAAATTATTATTAGACTGTATTAAAAAACCACCTGAATAAGAAAAATGATTTTTTAGTCTTTGTAAATGAGCAATAAAACGATCTTGCCCCGCTTTTGCTAAAGGAAAATCATTTTCTATACCCGGCATTAATAAGGGCTGCCATAAATCGTGCTCTTGAGAAATAAGTTCTAATCGTACCGTACTTAATAGATTATTCAGGGTATAAGATAAAGATGAATTATCAGGGAGATTAGAATGTGCATCCTTCTTCCCCATATATTTAATTAAGGCAATATTTGCAGGTGCTTGAGCAAGCCAATGCATAGACTTTCTCCTTGAAATCAATGGCCGGCTGCGTCATTCCATAATATTTTATGGAGCTGCAACTGAAAGCGAACGGGTAATTTATCTTCAATGATCCAATTAGCCAAGTCAGTATGATTTAATTGATTCCAGCTAGGGGAAAATAAAAGCTGTACCTGTTGCTCAAGCTTATATTCTTTAATTAAAGAGGAGGCCCAGTCGTAATCTTTACGACTGCATAATACAAATTTAATTTGATCTGTATTTTTTAAATGCTCCAAATTACTTAAAAGATTTTTATCTTCCTCTAAAGAATCCGGCGTTTTTAAATCCATAACTATCATGACTCTTTTATCCACCGCGGCAATATCTCGAGCGCCACTGGTTTCTAAAGAGACGAAATGACCTTGGTCACACAATTTTGTTAATAATAAGTTACATGCAGGTTGCGCTAAAGGTTCACCACCCGTGACGCAGACATGAGTGCATTCATAGGAAGCCACTTTTTCTAGAATATTATCTAAGTCAAGTACTTCTCCACCTGTAAAAGCATAAGCTGTATCACAATATTGACAGCGCAAAGGACAACCAGTAAGTCGCACAAAAACGGTAGGCAATCCTATTGTTACTGACTCTCCTTGTAATGAATGAAATATCTCCGTAATTCTTAATTGACTGGTAAACCTATTCATATAGCGTTAATTGCCTCTAATTTTAAATTAGCTAATTGAGCAGTTGGTGTACCAGGATAATTTTTTACTACTTGCTGTAATCGTTTTTTTGCTTCTTGATTATTTCCTGATGCAGAATAAGCATAGCCGGCTTTTAACATACTGGCCGCCGCTTTAGTCGATGAGGGGAATTTTTGCAGTACAAGCTCAAAATGTTCAATAGCTTTAGGATAATCTTTTTTAACCATAAATAATTCACCTAACCAATATTGAGCATTGGCAGTATATCCGCCTTGCGGATACTTTTGCACAAAGGTTTGCATGGCTTTAATTGCATTGTCATGTTGCTTATTTTTAACTAATTCATAAGCAGCCAAATAGCTAATTTGTTCATCAGCAGGATTAACTCTAGAAGCTGGAGCGGCGACTACTGGAGTAACTACTGCAGATGGAGCTACACCTACTTTATGAGGTGCAGACACAGCCACTTTATTGGCCGTAGACATATCTGTAGGTGCTTTTGCAGTAGTTGATTTTGCACCATTATTAATTCGGGAATCTAAATCTTTATAAAAAGATAATTGTTGTTCTTGTAATTTTTTTAACTCATGACCCTGAACTTCTAATTGGCCACGTAATTCTTGCACTTCTTTTTGTAAAATCTGTACACGATCAATCAAGGCCGCACTATTTTTTACACTATTTTGTGCATGACTATTTTGGTCAAAACCATCATCTTTAGCCAAAGCAGGACCGTCATCATCTTGATCCGTGTCCATTTGATATTTTTGAGCATGAGGCCCATCTAGTTCAGCATTTTCTATTTGGGGTTGATCGTAATAAGGACGAACAGCCCCCGGCTGTTCGTCTATAATTGCAAAATTATCACTGTCATCAACTACAGGTGCTTCCGCGAAACCAATTGTTGGAACAATTAGGGAAAAACAAGCAGCGATAAAGTGTTTTTTGCAATTAATCATCTTGTAGCCTCATAAGTAAACTCAACACGTCGGTTTTGAGCATGTGATGCATCACTATGTCCATAGTTAGCAGGACGCTCTTTTCCATAACTTACAACACGTACTTGGTCTCTGCTTACACCAGCCATACGTAAAATATCTGCAACAGTATTTGCACGATGCTCACCTAAAGCAACGTTGTATTCACGGCTACCGCGTTCGTCAGTATGACCGGCTAATAGTACTCTTGCACCGGAATGGGTTTTTAAGTATTCAGCTTGTGCATTCACTGAAGGTAAATATTTCGAAGCTAAATTACTGTCATCATAAGAGAATAAATACAATTGGTTATGTGGTGCTTGAGTAGTATAGGACTCCCCTGCCTCTTGTCCTGCAAAACGAGTCATTTGACCTAAACCATGAGCAGAAGCATCTCCTTCACCCATTGCAGCGCCATCAGCACTACCAATTTTTTTGGAACAAGCAGCGACTAATATAACGCTGGCTAAAATCAGCCCCAATTTACCAAATGCTGCAATTCTCATCCTCAATCTCCTTTATTCTTTTTATTAGTAAAAACAGGTATAACCATCATGGGATGGCATTGTACAATTTTTTTTATTTTTTGGCTATTGCTTAATTGCGCTTTATACTCGCAACCACAAAGCGCGCCACTGTTTCCGTAATGAGTAAAGACGCTTTATTTGCTGCAATCACTCCTCCATAAGGTGTATCTACTGAGCAAGGCATATTTTGCGCAATAATACGTGAAGCAATTATTTTATTATCACTCACTCGCGTCAAAACCACTTTAATAGAAAACTCTAAAACACTAGGTTTCTTCAAAAAATTTTGCTCTATGTGAAGGACTTGGGTATCTAAACGATAATCCGCTCCTTGCCCATAGGGACCTGAAGAAATCGCATTAAAATAACCAGTGCGTTGAATACTTTGTATGAGCAAGGGATAAAGCATACTCGCAGGGGGATCAACCCAAGCATTTTTTACAAAGGCTTCGAGCTGATAAGGTTTTTTAATATATAACATGGACTGAGTTTGATATCCTGCCACAGCCTCTGGGTTAGTCACTAATAAGGTATTAGGACTGGCTTTATTAACTAATTGCTTAGCGCTAAAATTAGAGATTTGGTATTGATTAGTCACTGGCATTTTAACTGGTGAACAAGCAATTAAGGCACCAAGACTCATGATCACAATAAGTTTTGCACGAAGTGTACTGTATAATTTATTCATAACTATTCCCCTGGCCCAGGTTGAGGTGGTTTAGTACCACGAATCACCACAGAAGGATTTTGCCGCATTTCATTACTAACTTTTTCTAAATTGGCAGAAATGGCATTTAAGTGATTCAATAAAGTAGTTGCGGAAGGAACCGCTTGTTGCGAAATTTGCTCAATAGTATTTTTGCCGCTACTCATGGTCTTCGAAACACTTTTACTAGCAACACTCATATCCGTAGCTAAAGAATTGAATTTTTTTACCCCCACACGCAGCTCTTTTAAAATTTGGGGAAAATCTTTACTGACACGCGATAAATTTACTAATAAAAGGTCCATGTTATGGATGCTAGAATTAATGCTAGCGCTATTGTCAGCAATGACCCCAGTTACCTGATCAATATTAGACAAGGTATGTTTAATATATAAGGCATTTTGCTCATTAAATATTCTCTGTGTCTGCATGCTGACCTTATTCACGTTTTCAGATACTTCTTTAATAATCATATCAAGCTGATTAAATAAAGAAGGTTTTGCGGGAATAACAGGATAAGGTTCACCATCCATTCTTTGGATTGGTGTTAAATCTGAAGAGCCAGCAGCCAATCCTACATAGGTTACACCCGTAATCCCTTGAGAAATCAAAGTAGCAGTTGTACTGGTTGTTATAGGAATACTTTTTTCGATGCTTAAAGTTAATTCTACCTGCCGCGGATCATTAGTATTTAATTCAATCTTTTTTACAAGCCCCACCTGCACTCCATTATATTTCACTGGTGATTGCTCAGTTAATCCAGCCACTGACTCCGAAAGATAAACCGTATACAGGGAGTATTCTTTTTGATTAAAACCAACTGAAAGCCATAAAATAGCTGATATTAAACCACCTATTAAAATGAGTACAATGGCGCCTACAATGGTATAATTGGTTTTTGCTTCCAAGTATCTATCCCCTTAAGCCTCTGATATTTTACTAAAATAGTCCGCAATTAACGGTTGTTTATTGTGTATTAATTGTTCCATAGGTTCTACACTTAAAATCTTCCCATCACCTACAAATGCTACTCTATCTGTCGTATTTTTTAAGGACTCGATATCGTGACTAATCATTACTATGGTCAATTTTAAGGTATCTCTTAAAAAAACAACGAGCTCATCAAAAAGTCTTGCTCCGCGAGGATCAAGTCCTGTTGTTGGCTCATCTAAAAACAATAACTCAGGATCCATAGCTATGGCACGTGCTGCTGCGGCTCTACGTTGCATTCCTCCACTTAATTCGGAAGGTAATTTTCCTGCTGATTCCATGGGTAAACCCACTAAAGCGATCTTTAATAAAGCAAGTTCTCTCATTAGTTCAGGATCTAATTGCGTAAATTCACGCATAGGAAACATAATATTTTCTAATACAGTCATTGCTGAAAACAAAGCACTGTGCTGAAACAACATTCCCCATCGACGTCTAATTTTTAATGCTTGCTGCGCGCTCAGATTATAAATATCCTCACCAAATACTTTAACGCTCCCTGCAGTTGGTTTCAATAACATTAAAATACTACGCAAAATAGTGGTCTTCCCACTACCTGAGCCTCCAATAATGGCCAGAATTTCTCCCTTTTCAACGCTTAAGTTGACGTCGGTATGTACCCATTGCTCACCTAAACAATTTTTCATTCCCTTTATTTCTATAATGGGCTCCGCCATTTATAAACCCATCCAGCTATAAGCAATTGAAAATATAGCATCAGCAATAATAATTAGAAATAATGCCTGCACCACACTTTTAGTGGTTTGACTACCGATACTATCGGCACTTGATTCTACCCTAAATCCTTGAAAACAACCTACTAAAGCAATTAACAAAGCAAAAGCTGGAGCTTTATATAGTCCTAACATTAATTGATCTAAGCCAACGCTGCTTTTCAATCTTTGTAAAAAATCTATATAACCAATACCCAACATTGATTTAGACATCAACATGGCACCCATAATACTAAAAATATCAGCCCAAAAAATAAGCAAAGGAAAAATAAGTAATAAACCAATTACCTTAGGCAATACAAGTAATTCTGTAGGAGATAGACCCATGGTAAGCAAAGCATCAATTTCTTCATTAATTTTCATACTTCCCAATTGGGCTGTATAAGCTGAACTTGTCCGGCCGGCCACAATAATTGCAGTGATTAAAGGAGCAAACTCTCTAAAAATAGCCATACCCGATAAATAAGCAATGAAAATATTAGCTCCATAAGTCTCTAGCTGTAGACCCATTTGATAAGCCAAGACCACCCCAATTAAAAAAGAAAGTAAGGCCACAATAGGTAAAGCCTGTAAACCTGCTGAATAAATATTAGAAATAATGCTGGGGAATTGAAAACGTCTCCAATGTCCTACTGCCTCACAAAATTTAACGCTGAGATCGCCAATCAGGATAATTAAACCATCCATCTGCATAACTTTATTTTCTGCTTCTTTGCCAATTTGATAGACTATACCTTCATTTGAAGATTGAGGAATAGTATAAGCAAGCTCCTTCTCTTTCGATTGGATTAGATGAATTAATTCTTGCTGCTCATTAGAAAAACCGGTAAGTTCTACTTGATTTTTCTGTTGTTCCAAAATCTTCACACATTTCACTACAGCTAAGGCACCCGCGCTATCAAAAGCAGTTAAAGGCTCGCCACTGAGTATTAATTTTTTTCCCTTAGGTAATTCCTCTGAACTAAATTTTTTATATAAATGACCTAACATCTGCACTGTCCAAGGACCAATGCATTGCAATTGGGTCTGTTCTGAATTAAAAAGGATTTGAGCGTTCTTCTGTTCCATGGCTTAGTCTTTAGTGATAACGCCCTTAGAATAATACGAAACCACCTTAAACTGCAAAAAAGATTATTAAGAGAATTTTTTTATAATGAGAAAGATATTGAAAAAATTTGCTCGCAGAATAGCTATAAGCGGAAGGCTGATAAAAAAATTCCCGCAACAGCGGGAATTTTTAATACTGAGATTTTAGTGACAAGCAATAGATGTTCCAGCGCTTAACCCAAGCTCAAGCTCATCATCTTCTTCAACACGACTTACTGCATTTCCTAGAGCATTTACTTTCTTAGCAGCATTAGTTTCTGGTTTAAATACAAAGAAACTACCCGCATAGACAGCTGCAGCCACGAAAAACACAGAACCTACTAGAAGAGCTAAGAAGTTAACTAAAATTTCCTTCCAACCACGATGCTTGTGTAATTCTTTAACATCTTTGTTAGTCTCAGCAAAAAGTTTCTTTGCTTGAGCCTTAAAAGCAGGTAATTTTATTTTATCAGCAGCATATAGGTCAGTCAGCTCTTCAACTTGATCAACAAGATTTACAGCAGCAGTGTAAGCAGCTAAATAACGTGGGGCCTTAGTTTCTTTATATTTTAAATCAAAATACTCTGCTTTTTTACGTACTATTTCTATTTGATCTCTAACAGCTACTAAGTGTTTTTCTTTATTTGGATTATTCTTAGCAACTGGCACTTCTGAATAATCATCATTAGAAACAACTACAGCAGAACGATCAAGAACAGGAGTCTTATCTACGGGACTACCTTGTGCTTCTTTTTCAACATCATTAACAAGTAGATTTAACACTTTTGCTGTTTCTAACTCAGCCAATCTTGCTGTTTCTAACTCAACCAATCTAGCTGCTTCTAACTCAGCCATTTTTGCTGTTTCTAACTCAGCCAATTTTTGTGCTTCTAGTTCGGCTAACTTTTGTGCAAGAGCAATTTGTTCCGCTTTTACAGTCATAGCTTGAGTAATTTGTAAATTTAAGGTTGTGATTTGTCGTGAATGATAGGCAGTAAGTGCAACAACAGGAGCCTTTAATTTTTTGAACTTAACTTCAAGCTTTTCAAAGTCAGCAGAAGAGTCACATTTCTCTACTTGACCTAATAATTCTTGTCGTACTTTTTGCGCACTCGCAAAAGCTTTCTTTTCTTGTGTATGTTTAGCAGCCATATTTTACACCCTTATCGATATTGTGGACAAATTGTGGACGCATTGTACTATGCATGAAAAAATAAATCTAGATATTTTTTACCAAATTGCTTCTTTATGCTAAAAAACTTAAATTTATCAACTTGAAAGCCACTGAATATTTGTATAGAATAAATGCAATTTTCAATAAACGAGGTTCATATTCCGATGCGCATTATTTCTCAATAAGCCCGCCATAGGGCTCCCTGCTTTCCTGCCCACAATTATTGAGAGAGAAGTGTATATGAACTGTCTTATCCAACTTACAGAGTTAAGTCTTTATTTTTCAAACCAATCTTGCTTTGAAGCATTTAACCAACAAATATTTTTTGGCGATCGTATTGCTTTAATTGGCGATAATGGCTCGGGGAAAAGCAGCCTTCTAAAAATTATTAGTAAACTAATCCCTCCTAGTGAAGGACTAGTTCAATATGAGGAAGGGGTTACTATCTCTTATGTGCCACAATTAAGGGAAGCTTCTTCTTTGAGTGGCGCCGAACAATTTAATCACTCTTTGACACAGGCCTTAGCTCAGCAACCGGACGTGCTTATTTTAGATGAGCCCACGAACCATTTAGATAAAGATAATCGGCGTAGTCTTATTCGTTTGTTGGATCAATTTTATGGCACTTTAATTATTGCAACTCATGATGTAGCCCTATTAAACCAGTGGGAATATAGCTTTTGGTATTTCAAACAGAAGAACATTAGCACTTTTCATGGAAATTTTGCCCATTTTCAACAACAAAACAAACTAGAGCGTCAAGTCTTACAGAATGAATTAGAACACTTGCATAAAGAAAGAAAACAAGCTCATGAAGCCTTGATGAAGGAACAAAAAAGAGCTAAAAATTCGCGTCTTAAAGGAGAAAAAGCCATAGAACAAGCGAAGTGGCCCACTATTGTATCCAAAGCAAAAGCCTTAAGAGCACAAGAAAATTCGGGTAAAAAGAAAAAAGCTCTTTTTGAACATAAAGAACAATTAGTTGAGCGCTTGGCTGGACTAGGATTTGAAGAAGAAATTAATCCTCAATTTATGCTTAAGACCGGAGCCATCAATACTAAAGCTTTAGTTACCATCCACAATGGTTCTGTTTCCTACACTAATAAATGTGTTCTAAACAACATTAACCTAAATGTTACTTGCCAAAGTAGAGTAGCTGTCTGTGGTAAAAACGGCTCGGGTAAATCTACTTTAATAAAAGCGATTAAAAATGACTCTATGGTTCATAAAGAAGGATTATGGGTTACTCCTTATCTAAAAGAGATTGGCTATTTAGATCAACATTATCAAGATTTAAAAAGTGGCATCTCAGTTTTAGATACAATACAAGAACAACAACCTTCATGGACCCATCAGCAAATTCGCAATCATTTAAATGATTTTTTATTTCGCAAAAATGAACAGGTGTATTCATCAATAGAATTTTTATCTGGAGGTGAAAAAGCGCGATTAAGTTTAGCTAAAATTGCGGCAAAACCTCCAAAACTACTGATATTGGATGAGTTAACGAATAATTTGGATTTAAAAACAAGGAGTCATGTGATTAAGGTCCTAAGACAATATACTGGTGCTCTAATCGTAATTTCACATGATGATGATTTTCTTGAACAAATTGATTTGAATTGTCTTTATACGATTGAAAAAAACAGAGCCTAATGAATTTCTCCCATCTCGCCTGAGATTGCGAGAATATCCTCATACCAGGACCTTTATCCACTTAAAATTATTATTAAAATGAATGCTATAGTTATATTAGGTATTTAAAATTCAGAAAATCAATGCCAAAAACTAAGTTCTATGATGCCACTCTTTTACTAAAAAATGTCATTGAGACCCCCTCTCTCATCAAAGGAAATGAAAATTTGCTTGCAAAAGAGAGTGTTCAACAAAGTTACTCTTATCTAGCAACTAATCTGTATAATAAAAATTTTTTCAATTGGGGTATCTGGGATAAAAAACTATATAAAGAATATTGTGAGCTACATTATAATTTTTCCGCTCTATGCCCTTATCAAAGCCCTACCTCGCCTTTATTGGTTTATTATTTATTAAGACCATTAATACACCAATATTTCTTTAATAAGCGGATTTTAGATGTAGGATCTGGTAATGGAATTGGTTTAAGAATGGCCTCGCAATTATTGAAAAGCAATTATGCGCTAGGAGTAGATATAACTTATCTACTCGTTCGCAATTCTTTAAACAATTTTTATATAGAGAATAAAGTTAATTATATTCAAGGTGATGCCGAACATCTCCCTTTAGAAAGTGGAAGTTTTGATCTTATTACTAATATTGAAAGCTCTCATCTATACCCACATATCGAGCTCTTTTTTAAGGAAGTGTTTCGAGTTTTAGCACCAGGAGGTTTTTTTTGCTATACCGATATAGAAGTGAATAATAAATTACAATCAGAGAGATTGGATACTTTCTTAAAATCAAGAAAAGACATTCGTGTTTTAATTAAACAAGATCTTACTAAAATGGTTAAAAATTCTATTTACATGAAAATAATTAAAAACGAAAAAAAATTTGTTACAACCTGCCGAGCTCTTTTTGGTAATGATTCTAAGGTCTTAGCTACAGAAACTGCCTCTTTAGCCAACTCCCTTGGAATAGCCTTCCTTCCGTGGTGGAAAATTTGGACACGAACATCTCTAATGCGCCCAATTGCAAAAGCTGCGCGAAGAAATAATTATTGGGATAAGAAACATTATTTTTATTATCTTATACAAAAAATTTAATCCTATTAGTATCTAGTCCAGCTTGAAAAAACACTACGTAAATTATACTCGTTTGTTTGAATATGTTTGAATATGTTTGAAACGATTAATTCTTTAATTTTTGGAGTTATCACTAAAATACTGCTATGTTCATATTAGTTATTTTAAAATTCAGAAGTTGATGTCAAAAATAAATTCTTATGAAGATGCTAATATCTTAATCAATAAAGTTCTTGATAGTCCTCCTATTGTCGATGGAAAAGAAAATCTGCTTGCGAAAAAAACAGTTCAAGAAGGGTACACTTTTATAGCTACTAATATTTATAATAAAACCTTTTTAAATTGGGGACTCTGGGATAAAAAACTATATAAAGAATATTGTGATTTACATTATAATTTTTCTACCCTATGCCCCTATCAGGACCCTCTTTCTCCATTACTTCTTTATTTTGTTTTAAGACCCTTAATTCAACAGTTTTTCTTTAACAAACGGATTTTAGATGTAGGGCCGGGTAATGGCATCAGCTTAAAAATGAGCTCTCAATTATTGAAAACTAACTATGCATTAGGAATAGATTTAACCTACCAATTAGTATGTAATGCTTCAAATAATTTTTATACAGAAAATAAGCTGAATTTTATACAAGGTGATGCCGAGCATTTACCTTTAGAAAATGAGAGCTTTGATCTTATTACTAATATTGAAAGCTCCCATTTATATCCCCACATTGAGCTTTTTTTTGCAGAAGTATTCCGAGTTTTAACACCAGGAGGTTTTTTTTGTTACTCCGATCTAGAGCGTCCAAATAAATTACAGTCAGAACGATTTGATGCCTTCTTAGAATCAAGAAAGGACTTACGTATTATAATGAAACAAGACATTACTAAATTGGTTCAAAATGCTATTTATATGCGTCTGATTACAAATGAAAAAAAATTTACTCAAAACTGTGTCTCGATGTTTGGTACTGAGCCTAATATTTTAGCTGTGGAGACCCGTTTTTTAGCTGCATCTATGGGCATTGGCTTCCTTCCATGGTGGAAAGTCTTGAGGAACCCTGTAATTCGATCGATTGCTAAAGCAGCGAGAGCTGATCTTCACTGGCCTAAAAAACATTATTTTTATTATCCTATACAAAAAATTTAATGTTTTTATGATTAAGCTAAAGGCTTTAAAGAACAATATAGACTAAAATATAATGAGTGAGATGGTTTGAAACCATATTTCATGATAAAATTGTGTTCAATTTTTTCTCTATTAGAAGTTTAGGCAATGACTCAAGATTACAGTCAATTTGAACAAAGAAAACGCGATCATATAGAGCTTGCGCTGATGCCCGCGAATCAAAGCAGTGAATTAAATGCCTTTGATAACTATTCTTTGATCCATGAAGCCTTACCCGATATTAATTTTAGTGACATTTCCATCCAAGGAATTCGCTTTAATAAACCAGTACAAAAACCCTTTATTGTCAGCTCAATGACGGCAGGACATACCAATGCTATTAATATCAATCGTTCTCTGATTGAAGCCTGTACACAATCAGATTGGGCAATGGGCGTGGGCTCACAACGCAGGGAATTAACTGATAAAAAAGCAGCAATGGAATGGGAAATTTTACGACAAGATTTCCCCAAGGTCACTTTATATAGTAACCTAGGTATAGCCCAAATTATTAATACGCCCATATCCGCTATTGAACGTCTTATTGAGTCTTTGCAAGCCTCTGCTTTGATTATTCACTGTAATCCTCTCCAAGAAATCATTCAACCGGAAGGAACAACGAATTTCAAAGGATGTTGGGATGCATTAAAGCAATTAACTCAACACATAAAAAGCCCCATTATTATTAAAGAAACCGGTTGTGGTTTTTCGAAAAATACTTTATCCCGTCTGAATGATTTAGGAATAACTGCCGTAGATGTAAGTGGTTCCGGAGGCACGCATTGGGGACGAATTGAAGGTAATAGAGCAGAAAACCACGAAATTAAGCAACAAACAGCCCTTACTTTTCGCAATTGGGGCATTGATACTATACAAAGCATTAGAAATGCTTTAGCAATTAAACCTCAGTTTGAACTTTGGGGTTCTGGTGGGGTCCGCCATGGTTTAGATGCAGCTAAATTATTTGCCTTGGGCGCAACAACGGTTGGTTTTGCCAAGCCAATGCTCGAAGTTGCCTTAGAATCATCCGCCCATGTGTTGCAAAAAATGGTCTTAATTGAATATGAATTAAAAACTGCAATGTTTTGTACAGGTAGTCTCGTACTTTCAGATTTAAAGGAGAAGATATGTCTCTAGCCCCTAATGCCGATGCTTTATTTAAAGGCTTTTCAAAGCTATCTCAGGAAGAGCGATTTACTCGCCTACTTGCTTTAGGGGCACTTAGCCCTGAAGACATTGCCTTTCTCAAACAAGGTGGGATTAAGGAAGCGACTTTAGCAGATAAGCTAATTGAAAATGTTATTGGTTATTTCCAACTCCCTTTAGGTGTTGCTACTAATTTTAACATCGATGGCCAAGACTATGTCATTCCCTTGGCAGTTGAGGAAACATCCATTATCGCGGCCTTATCAAAAACAGCAAAATGGATTAGACAACAGGGTGTAATCACTACTTCCATAAAAGGTGGATGTATTCTGGGCCAAATACAATTAGCCAAAGTGAATGATTTTCATAAATTATCGCAGATTTTTACAGAAAATCGTGGCTATTTAATTAAAAAAGCGAATGAAGAAGTTGCTGCAAACATGGTAAAACGTGGTGGTGGTGTTAGAGATTTGGTGTTACGTCTTTTAAAACGTGAAGATGGCAATGATATGGTCGTCATCCATTTAACAATGGATAGTTGTGATGCCATGGGCGCGAATATCATTAACCAAGTTTTAGAATATTTAAAAGAACCTATAGAACAACTCACTGGTGAACAAGTCACCATGTGTATTTTATCAAACTTAAATGATCAAAAGCTTACGAGTGCTAAAGTAACAATAAACAATATTGATCCTGAGTTAGGCCATAAAATACAAGAAGCCTCTTTATTTGCAGAAATGGATCCCTATCGCGCAGCTACACACAATAAAGGCGTAATGAACGGTATTGATCCCGTTTTAATTGCAACTGGAAACGATTGGAGAGCCGTTGAAGCAGGTGTTCATGCTTATGCAGCGCGTTCAGGTAAATATCAAGCAATTACCTCTTGGCGCTATCAAAATGAACAACTTATCGGGGAGTTTACAGCCCCTATTATTGTAGGAACTGTAGGGGGGGTAACTTCTTTACACCCTACAGCAAAAATGTGTTTACGTATGATGAACATTAGTTCTGCTAATCATTTGTCGCAAATCATAGCAGCCGTAGGCTTAGTACAAAATTTAGGTGCTCTTAAAGCCCTATGTACCGATGGAATTATTCAGGGCCATATGAAATTGCATATTGATAACCTACTTTTAGTCACTGACGCTAATGAAAAAGAAATGCCTGTGCTTAAAGTGCGTCTACAAGAATGGTTAAATATATACAAACGAGTTAGTATCAATAATGCCTATGATTTACTTAATGAAATACGTCAAACCTCAGCTGCAGTATGAAATGGTCTATTCCTGCAAAAACTTTTTTACTTGGTGAATATGCGGCACTAGAAGGAGCGTCAGCTCTTTTAGTGACCACGCACCCTTGTTTTGAAATAAAGCTAGAAAAAGATAAGTCAAGCACGGGTATTCATCCTGAGTCACCAGCGGGTCTTTGGTGGAAAAAACAAGAATTTATTGAGCACGAACTCGGATGGTTTGATCCTTATAAAGGTTGTGGTGGCTTAGGTGCATCTAGCGCCCAATTTATCGGTAGTTACTTAGCGAGCTGCTCTCTAAAACAAATCCCCCCCACTTTAAGCAATATGTTAGAGGCTTATTATAATTGTGCCTGGAATGGCCAAGGCTTAAGACCTAGTGGTTATGATGTGATTGCCCAAACACAATATTCTTGTGTTTATATTAATAAACAAAAAAAACAAATTCACTCCTATCCCTGGGCTTTCAATGACTTATCCTTTTTTCTTATTCATACGGGTACTAAACTAGCCACCCATCACCATTTACAACAAGCAACACTTCCTTTAAATACGCAAGAATTATCAGCGATAGTGGATAAAGCAAAAGACGCGTTTGAGCAAAGCAACAGTAGCTTATTTATTCAATCTATTAATGAATATCATCAACAATTAGTACGCCTAAATTTAATTACTGAACATAGTTTACATTTGATTGAAGAGCTTCAGACTTACCCTGAAGTCTTAGCCATTAAAGGATGTGGGGCCTTAGGAGCCGATATTCTCTTAATCATTACCTTAAAAGGTCAGGCGGCTTGTTTCAAAAAGAACTTAGTAAGCCTCGATAAAAAAATACTCGCCTCTGAAACAGATTTAACTCAAGAAAAACAAAAATTATTAAATCTTTAATAAGCTCCTCCTCAAAGCAAGTATGCTCTTAAATAAATCACTCTGTATTATATGAAAAATAATCAACAAAAGACTTGAAATTTTACGCTAATCCGGTATGATTTCAGCCTCTTTAGGGCCGTTAGCTCAGTTGGTAGAGCAGGAGGCTTTTAACCTCTGTGTCGTAGGTTCGAATCCTACACGGCCCACCAAAGATTATAAACCAACATGGTTTATAAAAGTTTAGTCTATGAATATCCTGCAGGGCCGTTAGCTCAGTTGGTAGAGCAGGAGGCTTTTAACCTCTGTGTCGTAGGTTCGAATCCTACACGGCCCACCATTACTGGTCTTAGAGACCATAAAGTACATAAGTAATAACCCGAATAGCGCTCGTAGCTCAGCTGGATAGAGTACTTGGCTTCGAACCAAGGTGTCGGGGGTTCGAGTCCCTCCGAGCGCACCATTTAAACCCTTTAAAATCAGGTAGTTAACGATTACCTGGATCGAAACGTGCCGTAAAAACCAAGTTACAGTGACGAAAACGTGCCAGAATTTTTTGTAATTCTTTCCGCTGCCACCTTTAAATGGTCACTTGAAAGATGCGCGTAACGTAACACCATTTCATATTCTGACCATCCACCTAATTGCTGTAATTCTTGCAATGAGGTACCATTTTACACATGCCAACTTGCCCAAGTGTGACGCAAGTCATGCCAGCGAAAATCTTTGATTCCTGCCCGAATCAACGCTTTTTGCCAAGCATGATTATTACATCGCGTAACAGGCTTACCAAAATAGGTAAATACAAATGTGGGATGTAAGCCCACTTGTTTTTCTATAATGACAATTGCCTGAGAGTTTAAAGGAACAGGGATAGCCTTCTTTGTTTTAGATTGATCAGGGTGAATGAGTGCATGTTTTCTAATTAAATCCACTTCACTCCACTGCAATTGAGTAACATTAGATTGGCGTAAACCAGTTGCCAAAGTAAAAGCTGCCATATCTTTCAAATGATTTGGTAGCTCCTGAATCAATTTATTAGCCTGTCCCCTACTCAACCAACGTATACGTTTATTTTCAACTTTTCTCATTCTGAATAATGGCATGGTGTTTATCCACTGCCATTCCTTATGAGCTTTGTTTAAAATAGCACGTATAATTTCCAACATTCGGTTGACCGTCGTTGGAGTAACATTAGTCCGCTCTTTTTCTTGCGCAATAAATTCAATTAATTCGGCGTTAATTTCATCAATAGTACACCATGATTTTTATAACGTGCTGAAATAAAATACAATTTCCCAAAAAAACCACTGGTAAAAAAAAGATGTCAGAAACGGGAATATTATTTTTAGCATTAGAGGAGTGTTTAGTTGGCATAAAGCAAGATATGAGACAGATCATCAACTCTGTAGATGCTTCCTAGTCTGCTTTATCGTGGCTTTACTTGATTAACCGCAAGCCAAGCATCACGATATTAGTATATGGTTTGTAGCGACCCGATAGAATATCAGCAGACAAGGGTTCAATGTTTGATTTAGTCATACTGTTGTATTGATTAAATTGGTAACTGATCATCAGTTCCGAATTCTGAGTTAGGGTGCTTGCTATACCTAATTTGATGCCCCAAGCATTGAGCCATTGTGTGTAGCTTCCTGTTGTGCCGACATTACCGCCTGTATAACCTGAACGAATAGAGAATTGACTGGTATTAATACCCGGTCCGACAAAAAAGCGGCTGCTGTTATTGTAATGATATTCTGGAAGAAGATATAAACCAAAGCCGTATTTTAATTGCTCTTTGGCTCTAGCTGGGGTTGTGAGAAAGAAATTATCAATAGTATAATTAGAGCTATCATTAAACCAATCTGCAGCAGCTTCAAGTGCAATACCAATTTTGTTTGGTGAGTAAATTACTTTACCCCAAAATAGTTGCCCATGAATATTATTATAGGCGCTTTGGTAGCGAGCTGTAGTACTAGGAAGTGGTGTTATAGGATAGCTTAGCGTTTTTTTAACCGTTACTGAATTAATTCCTAAATTGGCGCCTGCATACCAATGTGCATGGGCAGAAGGAAGTTGAAGTAATAACAAGCTAGTGAGAAGTGTGAACTGTTTCATCGTTATATACCTTATTATAAAATACCTGGGATAGTCACAGGGTTAGTGAATGCAATGGAGTTATCTTTTCTATCGATAGTAATTGATACATTCGTAATTCGCTTCGGCGAGTTAATTGAGTTGACAATAAAACGACTGCGCGCGCGATCTAAGGTCACGACGGCTTTGGGTAGATTGTTGATGGTAAAGCGATTGTTTGTTGTTGCTGTTCCTAAATGATTGTAATAAATAAAGGCGCTGTTTTTATTGAGCGGGTTACGAACTGCGGTTGTTAATACAGGCACTGATGGTGCTGTAATACCAATGTTTTTTGCAGAGATGTTAAAAAATGTTCTATTTGAGGATTGCACCATAATTCGTGCTTTGGCGGTATTGATAGAAGGTACGCGGATTGAATAAGCGCCATTGTTCGTTATATATTGTGCAATAACAACGGGATAGCTTAATCCACCATCTATAGAAAGTAGGAGATCTACTTTAGTTGCATTAATCGGTGCAAGATTACTGTTGGCGACATTCCATGTAATGGTTTTTTGCGTTTGCTCTTTCCACTGTATATTGGGCGCCATTGGATAGGTTAATACAAATGGCCCTGCAAGGTCATTTACGGTGACCGTCATATCTTTATAGCTATTGCATGAACCGCCAGTGGTATTATTACGGACGGATACTCTAAAATTCATCGTACGACTTACTGCAGAAAGAACTTCCCATGTTGATGAGCTATTGTTTGCTAGGGTTGTGAGTTTAGGGAAAACACGTACTCTACTCATAGTTGGAGGAATACTTCGGAAATTAGGCCCATCAATCGAGGTGGCTTCGGGTGGTTGAGGCGAAGCGGCGGTGTCCATTTGTTCCCAGCCATAAGTGAATTGTGCACTATGTGCCCCCGTTGCAAATGCGGTTAGGGTAAAGGGTGTGCTGGCAGGAATGGTGATATTAGCGATATTGGCGACGGTTGGTGCGTTCGGTATAGGGGTTTGTACGGCACAGATATTACCGGCTCCATTAGTTAAAAAGTTGCCTATTTCTTGTAAATTGATGCCATGAAAATAAGCATCACTGTGCGCTTGCACATTAGGCGCGCAAACACCTGCATAACCCATAATGGTGCTGCCGCTCCCTGGCTCTACGTCGGTATTATCGTTTCTATTGCAATCATTATTTTGCGTGTGATTGCCATGAAATTGATGCCCAATTTCATGAGCCACGTAATCGACATCAAAGGGATCACCAATCGGCGAGTTGCTGCCAGTGACTCCTGAGGCTTTGGATAAGCTATCGCAAACAACACCTAATCCAGCAAGTCCTGATGTACTCGTATTTTTATCAAAAACATGGCCTATATCATAATTCGCGCTACCAATGACCTTATTAATATTTGTTTGATTTTCTTGGATTAATGTGTAGGCATCTCCACTGGTGTATGGTTGGGTAAGAGGATTGGTGTAAATGATTTTTGTATTGTTTCTAATAATTTCTAGTGTTACTCCTATTTCAGTTTCATAAATACCGTTAATCCGGTTGATTGTAGTCACTTGAGCCGCTAATGCCTTCTGTTTTGTGCCGCCAAAGAAGGCCGTATATTGAGCTGTTGCCGCTAAAGCTAATCGGTATTTTCTTAAGTGACAGCTTGAAAAATTACTAAAAGAAGTTGCTTGGGCAAGGCTATTAAAGCTAAGGGGGGATTGAGAAACACTGCATTTCATCGTTTTGTTAGTAGTGAAATTCTTTTTATTGTACACCATGTAGTCCTCTGTATTTCCTGCTGAGTAGGGGTCAATAAAAATGGGTGATTTTCCTGGTGATAGGATCATGGCATGAAAGCCTTGGGGGCTAAGATCGAATTTAACTAATTCATTGGCATCATCAACACTATATCCATCATAGCTTTTTATTTCTGGAAATTGTGCTGCGAGTTCAGGATTCATGGTGTTATTTTCCAAAACACGGTATTGATGCATACTGCCGTCTGGCCAAGGTAAATCAATAATAATGTCTAGTCCTTGAGTTTGGCCATTGAGTTGAGCTACTCCTTCAAGTTCATTCTTTAACTGGTTAATATCGATTGTTACCGTGCGGTAATGAATGGCGTGAATTAATTTCTTATTGTTTGTTTTTGCGGATGAAAGGAGGCTGTCCTGGATAAGATGATGAATGTATTTATCGGGTGTGGCTGTTATCGTGGAACACAAAAATACCAGTAGTAGACTCAATTTCCTTGTCATTTTTACCTCTGTACCGCGATTCAATCCCTATGAAGGACATCAGCTTACTGTATTTGCCTCAATGAAACAACAGACGTAGATAGGGGTTCTAACCCAGCTCCGACGCACCAATTCAGTACCCAATAAAAAACAATGACTTATAACATTATCAAAAAAAAGTGGCTCTTCTGCGCATCTATAGGTAGTGGAACCCGGGTTGTATAAGGGTTAGAATGCGGCATCTAAATTAAAATGTCGCGGAAATAATGAGTCAAATCACCCTTCCATTGGATATAAAATCGCTTGAAGTTGTATCACAACGCATTGATACTGAAGGCAATATTGTCTTTGAAGTAAAGAGCAAAAACGACCATAGCACCTGCCACAAGTGTGGCAAACCCGCGACAAAACCTAATGGGCGTGCACCAATAAGAAGGATTAGGCACCTACCGATTTTTGATCAACCGGTCTATTTGGAAATTGTGCCGGTCCGATATATCTGCGAGCACTGTGATGATCACCCCACGACGACAGAGCAATATGACTGGACTGACCGTAATGCTACGATCACCAAAGGACTCGAAGAATACATAATGCGTAGCTTGATTCACAGCACCATTGCGGATGTTTCAATTAAAGAAAAGTTGGGTCACAAAGTCATTCAGGCGGCTTTGGACAGGCTTGTTGCAGGGCATGTGGATTGGAATGATTTTAAATCACTGGATACGCTAGGGATTGATGAAATAGCTTTAAAAAAAGGGCATGATGAATACATGACCATCATTAGTGCGCGATTAAATGATGGCAGAATACGTGTGCTTGCCGTGATTGAAGGGCGTGGCAAGGCCGATATAAAATCTTTTTTTGAGTCCATTCCGCTACGATTACAACAAACAGTCAAAAGCGTTTGCACCGACATGCATGATTCTTTCGTCTATGCTGCTATTGAAGTCTTTGGTCCACAAGCTGTTGTAATAGATAGATATCATGTCGCAAAACTA
>CANJQE010000004.1 GCA_947476305.1 Legionellaceae bacterium | reverse complement strand
AAGATTTCATCAATCACTAAAATACCGAAAACCTATGGATGTTTATAATTATAGGGAGGAGCAGTTAGTTAAACTGGTAGCATAACGGGTTGATTGGGTAGGAAAGAAATTATTAAATTAATTGTCTAGACAAGTAGTGGCACTATAGGGAATGGGTGTTTCCGCGCGGGTAAGATTTTTTTGCTTTTCATGCAGAAAACTATTTAAAATAATTACTTTGAGTGTAAGGTAATAATGATTAGAAACAATCCGCTTTGGCATATTGCTGGAATTGGCGCTATAGGCAGTGTAATCGCTACTAGTTTTTGTCGCGGAGAGCAGTCTGTTCAATTAATTTTAAAAAATGAAAAACAATTAGAAACTTATCAAAAATCTAAGTTAACTATTACTAGTGATCGTTTCAAATATCAATGTCATCCTTTTGCGCAGCTTAACAGTTCTTTATCGGAGCCTATTGGTTTTTTGATTTGTTGTACTAAGGCGCACGATGTTTTACCTCTTTTAAAGTCTTTAAAGCTTGTTTTACTACCGGAAAGTATCATCATTCTCATCCATAATGGAATGGGTGTTATTGAGGAAATAAGTGCAGAACTGCCGCATTTACGTATTATCTCTGGGATTACTTCTCTAGGGGGATATCTCGAAAAACCCTATAAAGTTAAAGCTTTTTTAAATAGTCCAATCTACTTAGGTGAGACTATTGGTCATTTTTCATCAGAAGAGATTGAGTCCATTAAAAATTCATTTAGAAAAAGTGCCTTAGAATGCGAATGGACTGAGTCCATTCAATCCTTAATATGGAATAAATTTGCCATTAACTGCAGTATTAATATATTAACCGCTTTATTTTCTTGTAAAAACGGTATGTTAATGCAACATCAAGAGCTATTAAAACAATTCACTCAGGAAATTGCTGTAGTGCTCCAGGCTTATAAAATACCCATTACGGCAGAAGAATTATTAAGAAAGGTAGATGAAGTGATCCGGAATACTGCTGATAATTATTCTTCTATGTATAAAGACATTAAAAATAATCGCCTAAGCGAAATTCATTATTTAAATGGGCGCTTAATTCAATTAGCGGAGCACAAAAATATTAACATTCCTGTGGCTAATCGTTTATTACATCAGTTTTATTCTCTTTTTCCTCAGCAAAACAATTAACCAATTTATTCTATTTTGAATTAATTGGTTTTATTTGTTCCTTTCTGTTGATTGTTTGGCTATTTTGTATTGAACATCTTAATGCCAGACAGTTCCGTGAAACTTGCAACGGCAACCGACATTGAGCCTGATGGGAAAGCAGTGGCATTTAATTAAAAACCAAATGAAAATCAAAAATTAAATTAGTTAAAGCCATGAATTGACAAGGGTAGCATTTATTGGCACCCTTGTTTTTTTTATTTTTAATTATGGAGTTAGAGATGAACAAAGGACTGGTCTATGCTTCCTTATTTTTATCATTTGCTGTTCAGGCAGAGGAGTTGGTTGATTTTTCTGCAGCTACAAAGGCGGTATCTGAGGGTAAAAGAATTACTTTTGTAGTGGATTTTAAGCAATGCACTTCTCAAATGCCTTTATCGGTTGGCATAGCCTCTATTACTCCCAATGCGGTATTAGTAGTTGGTGATAATCGTATTACAGCATCGGATCGACATTTTAGTCTTGATGATCCTGCTGCTCGCGGCCTTCCTATATTTAGTTACAGTAAATTCAACATCGATTCAGCAGGGGTTGCCTCTATGAAAATCACTGTAATGAATGCTGTAAATTATGAAAAAATAACTTCTTATCAGATTAATTGTAATTTAGGTGATGGTTTTAAAATATTCTCTTAAATATACTGACGAGTTGTTAAGCCCCGTTCTTTTTTGGATCATTATATTAACGTGAGTTTTGGATAAGGATAATTATACAAATGTAGGTGAGCCTTGGCTCATGGCCGTCAGGCTAAGGAACAAAGCCGTCGTTGCAAGCCTTGGCGAAGCAATCCAGAGGATCTATCAGTCGGTATAGTGCTCATTTTGAGTTAAGAGCATCATATAAACTAGGTTTGGATTGCTTCACTTCGTTCGCAACGACGAATGTTTTGTAGAAAACTCCATAGCCTGACGGCCATGAGCCAAGGCCCAACCTACATCTATTGGTATTAGTTTCTTATCCGAAACTGATATATATTAAGGAAAATTCATATGCATCTTTCTAAGTTAACTGCTGTCGTATCCATTATGGCAAGTGGTTTAGCCTTTTCAGGAACTATGGGCTCAGTATGCACTCCGGGCAATGTTACCGTTCCTTGCGCAACAAACAGCTGGGGTATAAATGCCAGCGCACTCTATTTACAAGCTAATTACAGTGGGGCATTGAGTTATTTAGGTAGTCTTAGCGCGGATTATGTAAAAAATAATCCTGATTGGAGTTGGGGCTTTGATATTGGAGCTTCTTATTATTTTAATACAGGTAATGATGTAAGCGTGAACTGGTACCATATTGCTAGTCCTACTACTACTCGAGCAGCAGATTATATTTTTGATGTTCCCCTAGTACAGAGTACTTTTGCAGCAGATACTACTTCTATAAGACCTAATTGGGATGCTGTAAATTTTGAAGTAGGTCAAATAGTTAATATGGGCGCATCAAAATCAGTTCGATTCCATGGAGGCTTTCAATATGCTCGTATTGCCACTGATCTTAGCTATCTAGGTATAACTGGTGGTGATTTTGATACTGAAGAAATGCAGTATTCAGGTTTCGGTCCTCGCTTAGGCGTTGACCTGTCTTATTATTTTACTCCTGTTTTTTCAGTTTATGCGAAAACGGCAACAGCAGTTTTAGTAGGTTCAAGCAAAACAAACAGCATTAGAGGAACTATTGCTTTTCCTTCGCCCACAGTAACTTATATCAACCGCACTGAGGTAGTACCTGAAGTGGATTTGAAATTAGGCTTACAATATGATTATGCTTTAACTAACAATCATCTGATGGCTGATGCAGGATATATGTGGGTCAATTACTTTTCCCCTATTGAACAATTATCTGCTACTTTGACTAATTATCAAAGCTCCAATTTTTCTTTGCAAGGACTTTACTTTGGTTTGAAGTGGGTTGGCACTGTATAAGTATGATGAAGCCTCTTTCGATCATATATGGGATGCATTCCGAATACGGTAAAATCAGAACCATCCCTAATTTCATATTTCTTTTATTTTTCTTAATAATTTTGAGCGATTATTTGGGGCTTGATATAAACGACTCTTACCATCTTTGGGGATAAAACCCCATTGAGACTCTTCGGCGAGTACTGCTAAAGCATCTTCGTAACCATTTTCAATTCGTTTATTAATGATAACCTGCCCAAAGTTATAATCTTTTGAGGCAGCTTTAACAATTCTGGCACTATACATCACATGAACTAAAGTACAATGATGTGGCATTCCAATATTCAATAGTTCTGCATATTGTTTTTTTTGTTCTTCCGTCAAAATCTTCTTCAACTCCAACATAGAGTTTCTCATCTTTTGACGTTGTAAATAGTTATAAATAGTACGTTGGGCATGAGTACCATAAGATATATCTTTCATTCGTTCTTCTATTTCATTCATCGTTGCAGGGATATGTGACGGACCGCCAAAGCAATCAATAAGTAAACATAAAGTATTTTCTGCAGGTATTGCCTCTAAAATACCCTCTAAAGGTGAATTTGAATGCACGCCGCCATCCCAATAAAACTCTCCATCAATCTTAATTGCAGGAAATCCCGGAGGTAACGCTGCACTGGCTAGAATATGATCTACTTCAATACGATAATTAATATTATTAAAATAGATTAAGTGGCCTGTACTAATTTGAACAGAACCAAGACTTAGACGTATAGGACATGAATTAAGTAAATCAAAATCTATAAGTTCAAGAAGCGTATTTCTTAGAGGAGCGGTATCATAGTAACTTAGTGAGCCCGGATCACCCCATATAGGCATCATCCCTGAAATCCAGCGGGGTGAAAAAAAATCAGGTTGCCCAAATAATAATGCACGTGACGCCCCAATTTTATTATAAAGATCCATAGTTGAGGAAGCTTCCCCAAGAAAATCAAACATAGTAGATGGTGCTACACGCTCCCAAAATTGTCTTAGTTTTTCAATACGTTTTTCAGGGGGATTACCTACTATAATTGCAGCTTGAATAGCGCCAATGGAGGTGGCTGCAATCCAGTCAGGTTCATATCCAGCTTCCAATAAACCTTTTACGACACCAAATTGATAAGCACCAAGAGACCCACCACCTTGTAAAACATAAGCAACACGAGGAAAACGATTTTCTTTTTTAGGAGGTAAATTATCGAATCGATTAGCAAAAGGATTGTTACCCTTTAGTTTAGTAAGAACCTTATCCTTTTTCCTTATCATAGGAACTCCCTTTTTTATTGTTGTCTTCAAGGTTGAACTGTCCGGTTCAAAAAATCTATGGCACTATTAATGCAGAACTCTACACCACATGTGACGTTAAATTCACATGAGTTATGGAGAAAGAGCGATTGTGCTGTAGGCTGGTGCTGAGCGATAGCGAAGCCTAGCAATTGGAATGCTCAACCATCACTTTGCTGGGCTTCGCTATCGCTCAGCACCAGCCTACCTTTAAAGTAATGATGAGCACATGCCTCAGAGGATATAAGGCTTTCTTCTACTTTATCCAGAACTCACGTTAAATTAAGGTAATTAAAAGGTCATTTCCGGAACGTGGGCTGGAACGATTAACTCAGCTTCAGTCAGCTTTATAATTTCCTCAACTGACACTCCAGGCGCTCTTTCCAATAGATGGAATGCTCCATCTTCAAGTTTGAGTACGGCCAAATCCGTTACCACGAGTTTTACACAATCAACGCCAGTTAATGGTAACGTACATTTATTTAGAATTTTGGATGCTCCATCTTTAGATGCATGAGACATGGCTACAATAATATTTTCTGCGCCAGCTACAAGATCCATCGCTCCACCCATTCCTTTAACTAGTTTTCCTGGAATCATCCAGCTTGCTAATGCACCCGTTGAGTCAACTTCAAAGGCTCCAAGAATAGTGAGATCAACGTGTCCTCCTCGAATCATGGCGAAGGAATCTGCTGAGGAAAAAAATGCTGCTCCCTTAATTATGGTGACTGTTTGTTTACCAGCATTAATCAGATCTGCATCTATAGTTTCATTGGTTGGAAACTCGCCCATACCAAGAATCCCATTCTCTGATTGCAACATCACATCAATATCTTCTGGAATATAATTTGCTACCAGAGTAGGTATGCCAATTCCTAAATTAACGTAGAAACCATCTTTCAGCTCTTTGGCGATTCTTTGCGCAATCTGTTCACGTGAAAGTGCCATACAAGATTATCCTTCTTTTTTGATTGTTTTTAGTTCAATGCGCTTTTCAAAGGTTCCTTTGATCAGGCGATCGACATAAATCCCTGGAACATGAATGAAATTTGGATCTAATTCTCCAGGCTCTACAATTTCCTCTACTTCGACCACAGTAATTTTTCCAGCGGTGGCCATCATTGGATTAAAATTGGCTGTCGTTTTTCTAAAAATCAGATTGCCAAATTTATCTGCTTTCCATGCCTTGATTAGAGAAAAATCAGCCTTAGGAAATGCTTTTTCTAGAATATATGGTCGGCCGTCAAATTCCTTTATATCTTTGCCTTCAGCAATGAGCGTTCCATAACCAGTCGCAGTGAAAAAACCTGGAATTCCTGCACCAGCCGCTCGAATTTTTTCGGCTAAGGTACCTTGAGGAGTTAGCTCCAATTGCAGCTCTCCAGAAAGAACTTGTTTTTCAAACAGAGCATTTTCGCCAACGTAACTCGAGATCATTTTTTTTATTTGTTTCTTCTCGAGCAATATACCGAGACCAAATCCGTCTATTCCAGCATTATTTGAAATGCAGGTCAGACCTTTAGTTCCTTTATCGTAAATTTTTTGAATGAGGTTCTCAGGTATTCCACACAGACCGAATCCACCCACCATCAAAAGCATATTGTCTTTTAGCCCCTCTAACGCTTCATCATAACTTTTGACGACTTTGTTAAATCCAGACATCGAGATCTCCTTAAGTTCAAACTTAAAAAATTGGTGTATATATTCAGCGAACACTCCTGGTATTTGGAAGCATCCCATATATTAATCGACTGAGTGCATTTTAGTATACTCTAAGTCATCATATTAGCATGGAGTATTAAGCATGCAAACAGGAGTGCGATTTGTTGACGTGCTTGGGTGTCCATGCTTGGTTATTCATTAATTATTCACCTAATTGCAGGGGTTTGCCAACATGGCATTAGCTACCTTAGATTGATTTTTTTTACCTAATACCTTACAAATCATGTCTCCAGCAGCGACTATTTTAAATATATCTACACCAGTATCAATTCCTAAGCCATGCATTAAGTAAAGCACATCTTCAGTGGCAATATTGCCCGTTGCACCACGTGCATAGGGACAACCACCAAGGCCGGCAACAGAACTGTCAAAACGATGGACTCCATGCTGTAGGGAGGCAAAAATATTAGCTATGGCTTGGCCATAAGTATCATGAAAATGCATCGCCAATTGATTTAAAGCGATGAGAGGTAGGACTTTATCAAGAAGTAGTTGCGTTTGCTTTGGTGTACCCACGCCAATGGTGTCTCCTAGAGAAACTTCATCTATACCTAAATCAAGAAGTCTTTGGGTAACATCAGCTACTTGCTGAGGAGAAATTGCTCCTTCATAAGGACAACCTAATACACAAGAAATATATCCTCGTACTTTGATTTGCTGTTCTTTAGCTAACTTCATAACCGGTTTAAAGCGGTCGATACTTTCTTCAATAGAACAATTAATGTTTCTTTGATTAAAGGATTCACTAGCAGCGGTAAATACCGCAATTTCTTTAGTGTGTACGCTTAATGCTTTCATCATCCCTTTTTCATTAGGAACGAGTGTTGAATAAGAAATACCTGGAATTTTCTCAATAGAGGAAAAAACAAGCTCATTATCCGCTAATTGAGGGATGGCTTTTTCTGAAACAAAACTGGTGACCTCGATGTGTTTTAAACCAGCTTGACTTAGTAAATTAATCAGTTCAATTTTATGAGAAGTAGACACAAAATCAGCTTCGTTTTGTAAGCCATCGCGTGGTCCTACTTCTATAATTGTCACCTGTTTAGGATAGTCCATCGTAATCACTCACTCCGTAGCAAGGAACAGCATATTGGGCGTGATAAACTCATTCTTAAGTCGCTTCACTTAAGGAGAGGAGTTCTGCGCCTTCATTCACTTGAGCTCCTACTGCATAAAAAATATCAGATAAAATACCGTCACTAGGAGCATGAATAGTATGCTCCATTTTCATTGCTTCTAACACGATTAAGCGATCACCAGCTTTTACTCGTTCACCTATATTTTTTAAAATAGCTACTACTGTAGCAGGCATAGGAGCAGTTAATTGTCCTTTATGGGCACTAGTTGAATCGGACTTACCCCACTGAAAACGTTGAACAGTTACCTGTCCTTGTTCATTATATAAAGTCAAATACGAGGGGGCGTTTTCAATAGTCGCTTTATAACTTTGTTGATTCGTTGCAATTCTTAATTCATCGCCAAGGATGCTGGCAGAAATTAATTGCTCCTTCTCATTTAATATTAGTTTAAATTCATTTTTATCAATAGCTATTATGGTCGTTTCAATCAATTCTTCTTCTAGTGTATAACGCCAGATCCAATGATTTTTTTTATGGGATTGCCAGGCAAAAGCATCTTGTAGAAGAGGATCGTTAATATGCTTGATGGTGTTGAGGTAGTCAAAAGCAGTGCTCATCATCAATGCTAATTGTTTATTGGGATGCGCTAGATCAATAGTCTCCTGGCTTAAAAAATCCGTAGATAATTGTGCTTTTTTAAATTGAGGATGTTGGCCAATAGCTTGTAAAAAAGGAATATTAGTTTTTACTCCACCTATATAATAGTGATTTAAAGCCTGTACTAAGCGTTGTAAGGCTTCTTCTCTGTTTTGTCCTTTAGCAATGAGTTTGGCAATCATTGGGTCGTAGTACATAGTAATAGAGGAGTTTTCTGTAACCCCGGTATCAATACGCAGACCATCCCCGTGCGGTTCTTTTAGAAAATGAATAGTCCCAATTGAAGGAATAAAACCATTATAGGGATCTTCAGCATAAATACGGCATTCAATGGCATGTCCACTGAATTTTATCTCGTCCTGAGTTAAGGGCAAAGGCTCATTAGCTGCTATTTTCAATTGCCAAGCCACCAGATCTAAACCAGTAATCATTTCCGTTACTGGATGTTCTACCTGTAAGCGAGTATTCATTTCCATAAAATAGAACTGTTCGCCATCTAAAAGAAACTCAATAGTTCCTGCACCACGGTACTTTATAGAGCGAGCTACTTCGCACGCGGCTTGAGCTATTTTTTGACGAAGAGAAGATGAAAGATTAGGTGCGGGAGCTTCTTCAATAATTTTTTGATGTCGACGTTGAATAGAACAATCACGTTCAAAAAGATGTACGACCTGATCATGATTATCAGCCATAATTTGTACTTCAATATGACGCGGATTAAGTACTAATCTTTCAATGATCATCGTGTCATCAGCAAAGCTGGCTAAGGACTCTCTTTTCGCACCAGCTAAAGCATCATGGAATTCTTCTTCTTTGTAAACAGCACGCATTCCTTTACCACCGCCACCATTAGCAGCTTTGAGTAAGACAGGAAAACCGATTTTTTTGGCTTCAAGAAGTAATTGCGGTTCGGATTGTTCTTTTCCATGATAGCCTGGAGTTAAAGGAACATTAGTTTTTTCAAGAAGTTGTTTTGCTACTTGTTTCGATGCCATAGCTTCCATAGCAGGAATAGAAGGGCCTATAAAAATAATTCCTGCTTCTGCACAGGCTTTTGCAAAAGCGGGATTTTCAGACAAAAAACCATAACCAGGGTGAATTGCTTCTGCGCCGCTTTCTTTAGCAACTTTAATAAGCTGGGGAATATTTAAATAACTGTCTTTTGCAGCTGCCTCACCAATCCAATAGGCACTGTCTGCTAATTGCACATGGAGATTTTTTTTGTCTACTGTGGAATAAACCGCCACAGAATGTATGCCCATAGCACGTGCAGTTTTAATGATTCTACAGGCAATTTCTCCACGGTTAGCGATAAGAATTTTGTTAAACATGCAAGGTCCCTAGTTCCAGTTAGGTGTTTCTTTATTCAAAAATGCATTGAGCCCATGTTGTCCCTCTGCAGAGATTCTTTTGTGGGCAATTAAGGACGCAGTATACTGCATAAGTTCTTCATTAATTGGTTTATTAGCTACATCATGAGCTAATTGTAACGATTGTTTCACTGCTTCCGGAGCATTGTTACTTATTTGTTGGGCATAGTGAACAGTGAATTCTAATAATTGATCCTCTGGTACACAATATTGAATTAAATGTAAGGATAGCGCGCGAGCCGCATCAAAAACCTCACCACTTATAAACAACATTTGTGCACTTCGCTCTCCTATTGCTTTGACTACATAGGGGCTGATTACGGCAGGAATTAAACCTAATTTCACTTCTGAAAAACAGAAGCGGGCAGAGCTTGAAGCGATGGCGATAGAGCAGGCAGCAGCTAAGCCAGCCCCTCCACCAAAAGCAGACCCTTGAACCATAGCAATGGTTGGTTTAGGGCTATGGTATAAATTGTACATGAGCTTGCCTAAGATGAGGGCGTCTTTAAGATTTTCTTCTTCGGTAAAAGACGCCATATTTTTCATCCAGCTTAAATCAGCGCCTGCTGAGAAATGGGTTCCATTTGCTTTTAAAATAATGGTACGGACTTGTGGATTATTTTGTGTTTCTTCAAGTCGAGCATTCATTTCTATCAAGAGATGATTGTCAAAGGCATTGCGTTTTTCTTCCCTGTTAATAGTTAATAGGGCAATACGATCCTGGATGTCATATAATAAATCGCTCATTGCTAATCCTTACATACGAAAGACGCCAAAATGGGTGGGGGAAATAGGGGTATTCAGTGCTGCTGATAAACTTAAGCCAAGAACTTTACGTGTATCTTCAGGCGCAATCACTCCATCATCCCAAAGGCGGGCACTAGCATAGTAGGGACTACCTTGTTCATCATATTGAGCGCGCATCTGTGCTTTAAATTGCTCCTCTTCTTCAGAAGGCCAGTCTTTATTTTGTTTGGCGTATTTGTCACGAGTAACCTGGGCAAGCACATTCGCTGCTTGTTCTCCGCCCATTACTGAAATTCGAGAGTTAGGCCAGGTCCAAAGAAAGCGAGCATTATAAGCTCTTCCACACATTGCATAGTTTCCAGCACCAAAACTACCACCGACTATAACTGTTAATTTAGGTACATTCGCATTGGCTACAGCAGTAACCATTTTGGCACCATGTTTGGCAATGCCTGAGGCTTCATATTTCGAACCAACCATAAAACCGGTAATGTTTTGTAAAAACACTAAGGGAATCTTTCTTTGGCAGCATAACTCAATAAAATGAGTTGCTTTTAGAGCACTTTCACTAAATAGAATACCGTTATTTGCGATAATGCCAATAGGATATCCATATAAATGAGCAAAGCCACATACTATCGTTGTTCCAAAGAGGGCTTTAAACTCATCAAACTCAGAACCATCTACAATGCGTGCAATGATTTCGCGAATATCAAAGGGTTTTCTCGGATCAGTAGGAATTATTCCATTGAGCTCTTTGCAGTTGTATAGAGGATCAATCGTTTCTATACGTTTTATTGCAGGGTTTTTAATACGGTTTAAATTGCTTACAGTAACACGTGCTAAATGCAAAGCATGGGCATCATTTTCAGCATAATGATCGGCCACACCCGATGTTCTACAATGTACATCGGCGCCACCTAATTCTTCAGCGCTAATCACTTCACCGGTCGCAGCTTTTACTAAAGGCGGACCGCCTAAAAAAATAGTCGCTTGGTTCCGTACCATAATCGATTCATCAGCCATTGCCGGTACATAAGCTCCACCTGCCGTACACGAGCCCATTACCACTGCTATTTGAGGAATATTTTGTGCTGACATTTGTGCTTGATTATAAAAAATACGTCCAAAATGATCGCGATCAGGAAATACTTCATCCTGTAAGGGTAAAAAAGCCCCGCCCGAATCTACTAGATAAACACACGGTAGATGATTAGCTAAGGCAATTTCTTGCGCTCTTAAATGTTTTTTTACAGTTAGAGGATAATAAGTCCCACCTTTTACGGTAGCGTCATTAACAATGATCACACATTCCGTGCCGGCAATACGACCAATACCGGTAATAATTCCTGCTGCAGGAACTTCATCATCATATACTTGAAATGCTGCCAACTGAGAAAACTCAAGGAAGGGACTTCCTGGATCTAAGAGTTGCTGTAGTCGCTCGCGAGGGAGTAATTTGCCGTGCTGCAGATGGCGAGTACGCGCTTTTTCGTCGCCTCCCACGGAAATTTGGTGAATGCGGATAAATAATTCATCTACTAAAGCATTCATTCCGGCCTCATTGGCCTTGAACTCCTGACTATTAGAATTAATTTGACTGATTAATTTAGTCATGCCACATCCTTTATCGAATTAAAATATCACTGATGACAATAATGGTCCAAAGAACCCATACAATAGCGATAAAATGAGGCATTTCACGCCCTTTGATTCCTCGATAAATTAGGGCAGGTACGGCAGCAATAAGTATTGGAAGAACCATAAGAACGATGATTTTTCTAATGACTAAGCCCCAACCTGTTGGGCTGAAAATGGGAGTTAATTTTAAATTAATATGAGTAAAAAACAGATCAATATAAACAATCAGAAGATGGGCGTATTTTGCAAAGACTACTATTAAGATGCTTAATAGTAGGTAAATCAAACTTTGTCGCAGCATGAACATCCTTTATATTATTATTTTTTTCTTAGGAAATTATTGTTGGGCCACGGTTGTGGCCCAACAAGTGTTTTAAACTAATTCTATAGCCATGGCAGTTGCTTCGCCACCACCAATGCATAAAGCAGCCACACCACGTTTTTTCCCTTTTTGCTGTAAGGCATGAATTAAAGTCACTAAAATACGTGCACCCGATGCACCAATAGGGTGTCCAAGGGCACAAGCACCGCCATGAATATTAACCTGTTCTGGATTTAATTCAAGTTCCTTAATCGCAGCCATTGCTACTATGGCAAAAGCTTCGTTAATTTCATAAAGATCCACTTCATTTTGTTTCCAACCTGCTTTAGCCATCACTTTTTTAATAGCATCTATGGGGGCTGTAGTAAACCATTCTGGTGCTTGAGCATGACTTGCATGCGCTACAATTCTTGCTATTGGTTTCACACCGCGTTTTTTGGCACTGAGAGCGGTCATTACTATTAAACTTGCGGCGCCATCAGATATAGAGCTGGAGTTAGCAGCAGTTACAGTTCCATCCGCTTTAAAAGCAGGTTTTAACTGAGACATTTTGGCTAGTTTAGTTTCATCGGGACCTTCGTCTGTATCAATCGTTATATCACATTTACGGGTGCTTAAGGTGATAGCGGCAATTTCTTTAGAAAAAGCGCCACTTTTAATAGCAGCAAGTGCTTTAGTCATTGAATTAACAGCGTATTCGTCTTGCTGCTCTCTAGTAAATTTGTAATGGCTTGCAGTAGCTTCTGCAAAACAACCCATTAGTTGTCCTTTTGTATAGGCATCCTCAAGACCGTCTAGAAACATATGATCTTTAATTTCTCCGTGACCTAAACGATACCCAGCGCGTGCTTTAGGTAATAAGTAAGGCGCATTAGTCATGCTTTCCATGCCTGAGGCTAAAATCACTAGAGAAGGATCTGCTTTGATTAAATCATGAGCTAGCATGACCGCTTTCATGCCTGAACCGCACATTTTGTTAATAGTAGTAGCACCGGTAGAATTGGGAATTCCTGCTTTTAATGCGGCTTGTCGCGCAGGTGCCTGGCCAATTCCTGCTTGAAGCACGCAACCAGAAATAACTTCATTAATTTCAGTAGGCGGTAAACCTGCTTGTTGTAAAGCAGCATGATGTGCTATCGCACCTAAATCGGGGGCAGAACAAGGGGATAAGCTACCTAGCATAGCTCCCATCGGCGTTCTTTTTGCAGCAACAATTACTATATCATTGTCTTCCATTTTGCTATTCCTTATGCATTTTCATTAAAAAGTTCACGTCCAATAAGCATTCTTCTAATTTCAGAAGTGCCAGCCCCAATCTCATAAAGCTTTGCATCACGTAATAAACGCCCTGTTGGATATTCATTAATATATCCATTACCCCCCAAGGTTTGTATTGCTTGTAATGCCATTTGTGTTGCTCTTTCGGCAGTATATAAAATAACTCCTGCAGCGTCTTTACGACTTACTTTACCACTATCACAGGCTCTTGCTACAGTATATAAATAAGAGCGACAAGCGCTTAATTCGGTATACATGTCCGCTAGTTTACCCTGAATAAATTGAAACTCGCCTATGGCTTGATTAAATTGCTTGCGCTCATGAACATAAGGTAAAACCACATCCATACACGCCTGCATAATTCCCACCGGACCAGCTGCTAAAATTGTACGCTCATAATCAAGGCCACTCATTAGTACTTTTGTACCTCGATTCACCTCGCCCAGTACTTGTTCAATGGATACTTCACAGTGGTCAAACACTAATTCACAGGTATTAGAACCACGCATACCTAATTTATCTAGTTTTTGGGCTGTTTTAAATCCTGACATGCCTTTTTCAATTATAAAGGCCGTGATTCCTTTACTTGCTGCTTGCTTGTCCGTTTTAGCATAAACCACTAAAACATCAGCATCTGGACCGTTAGTAATCCACATTTTAGTGCCGTCTAGAATATATTTATCACCAACAAGGCGAGCCTGTAATTGCATACTGACTACATCGGACCCTGAGTTGGACTCACTCATTGCGAGAGCCCCAACATAGTCGCCACTAATTAGTTTAGGCAAATATTTACGTTTTTGCTCAGTAGTTCCATTTAAATAAATTTGATTGACGCATAAGTTAGAATGAGCGCCATAACTGAGTCCCACAGAAGCAGAGGCTCTAGAAATTTCTTCCATAGCTATGGCATGAGCCAAATAACCCATATTGGCTCCACCATATTCTTCACTTACAGTAATTCCTAATAAGCCCATATCCCCTAATTTTTTCCAAAGAGGATTAGGAAAGGTATTATTTTCATCAATTTGAGCTGCTAGAGGAGCAATTTCAGTACGAGCGAATTGGTAAACACTGTCTCTTAATAGATCATATGTTTCACCCAGTTGGTAATCTAAGCCTGCGTGCATGGATGACATCCTGTTATGAAATAATCGAAAACTATACCGAATAGAATTGATTATCTCAAGCAACTAATTAGGTTATATAGATTTATAACAGGAGTTATTCTCCATTGTTTATTGAATATTTAATCCTTCATCAGGGAGATCTTCCATTGCTGGTTCTGAGCTTAAGTCTCGAATTTTACCTTTAAACTCTTTGAAACTCGTTGTTTCTTTTACAGAAATCAGGCCTCTATTTTGCTGCAATGTCTGAAGAAATTTTCCAATAGGACTTTGCTCGTTTTTATCTGCTAATCGGTTTATCTCAGGCTCAGTTAATTTAGCCAATTGAATTTTCTCATCAACTGTTAAAGCATTATAAGTATCTTTGATATTCTGAATTTTTTTACTTGGATTAGACGAAAAAAGTTCACTAAGCCCACCAGTTTTATAGCGTTTTAACATTTGATCGGTGACGCTTTTTACATGGTCATCTAATTTGTGTAATAGTCGTAAATTTTTATTTAGGGGAGCTAATTCTTCCGCTAATTTAGTACCTGCTATTTTTTCATTTAACATCTGGATATCGGCAGGTTTTAAATTAGCGCTACTTTTACAAAGTGAAGAAAATACTATTTCCTTTTTAGTTTGCAGTTTCTCTTCTTTTTGTAAAAGCTGTCCAAATGACATTCTTTCAGTTTCAGCTCCCTTTAATTTAGCCTGTAATTCTTGTATTTTTGTTTGTAAAGGGTGAATGTCAAATCTTTCTTTATCTACTTGTGAAAGATCCGACTCACATTGAGAAAGCTGTTGCTGAAGGCTTTGAATTGTACGTTCTAGTTCCTTTATTGTACTAATAGCTGCTTTTAATTCTAGTCCAGTAATTTTTGGAGTTGATGGCGATGACTGTTGATCTGCAATTTGAGCAAGGTGTAATTTATCTTTCAATCTCCCTATGTTTAAAGAAAATTGACTTGATTGTCCCTCTATTAAGCGAATTTTTTTATCAATTTCTATTAGCGCGCGCTCTGGAATTACGTCCTTAAGTTGTGAATGCCTTTCTGTATCCAGCCTCGTTTCCAATTTAGAAATGGCGGCTGCACGTCGAGCTACTACTAATGGATCCACTGCAGAAGGCAGTTCTTCAGTTGAAACAATAGAATCAGAATCACTGATTGATGAACGACTGGACACGCTGGATTCTCTTAAACTACTTACCTCACTTACTGGCTCCACCACAGTGACTGAAGCAACTTCACTTTGAACTACAGGTGCTTTTATGGTTAATTGACCACGAACAATATCTTTTTCTGAGTCTTTTTGTTTGTCTATTATCCATTTTCCAATAGTGCTAGTTGGACCAAAATTTTCATTTACCATTTCTCTAAGTTCAGGATATTTTTTTACTAATGCGATGGCTTGTTTAGCTAAATGATAGGCTTCATTAGACTTACCTTTCCCCCCTAGTTGTTCCTCTTTAAACGCCACGGCGAGAGAAATAAAGGTTTGGATCTTTTGTTTAGGAGTAAAAGTCTCATCAATTGGTTTTGTACTTTTTAAAACAAGCCAAAGAAGATTTTTATCTGCATATAAACTATCTAGGGCATCGGCATCAAAGGTCTTCGGATCCAAACTAATGCTTTGTAGAGATGCACCAATTGCTTTTAAGGTATTAACATATACTGCCTCAGTTTGGCCTCGGGCAGAGACAGAAAGTTCTCCTTTCGCTGTCAATGTAAATACTGTAGGATGAATTTTTGGCAACAGTTTTTTTAGATAGTGAGGAAAATCCTCTGAATTCTCAAGAGTTAAACTTTGTGTCGGAGTATTTATATTGAGTCTTAAAATCTGACGTAACATTGCGGACGGAACATTAATACCACTTCTAATTTTTCCTGCTTCCTCTTTAGCAGATTGTATATGCTTATCTGCTAATTCCTTAGCCTTATTAGCTCCTTGTTGCAGGTTAATTATTTTAGCCTCTGAACTTGCTACCGCCGCAGTTTCTTTACCTAACGTTATGAGACTTTGCAGCTCACTGCATCCAGGGATAGATTCTATTACTAATTGTTTTTGTTTAGCTAAATCCATTAAGTTTTTAAGTTTAATCTCTTCCGGTATAACTACGTTTAATTTGAGCAATTCTTTTTCTATTATTTTAAATAGTTGTTTTTCTAAATTAAGAACTATTTCCTCTATAGGCATTTGCATACGCATGATATTTTGCATTGGCATACCAGCAAATTGCCCAAAAGGCCTTGTTTGCATCGTGGCAATACCTCTGAAATCATAGGCCTTACTGCTATTTAGCTCTGTAAGCTTTTCTTGAAAACTCGCATTACTAGATAATCGAGTAATAAGTGGCATACAGATGGCGTTAATTGCGGGCTCTTTATCTTTTAGCACCACAAGCTGGCTCATCATTTTAGGAAAAATTTCTGTATGATATCTTTGTGATAATGCCTCTATTGCTTTGGCTGGATTTGTTTCTTTGTCTTGTAGGATCTGAACTGCCTTATCTAATTCTTCTATTTGAGCAAGTAAACTGTTTAAATCTTTTAAATATTTATCTATGTCAGATTTTTCACCGGGTTTAGTATCTTTGTGAGTACTTAAAAGCTCTAAAATATTTTTAAACCGTTCCAGATCGGCGGTTAAATTTAGTTGATTTATTAAAGTTTCTTCTATTGATTTAATGACTTTCGCAGGAAACTCATTCTTTCCTTTTTGCGTGTTCGACCATTCAATTATTTTTTCTCTTTTTTCATCGTATAGTTGTTGAATGATTGCTGTAGTAGGCATAATTTTTAACCCCAATATGACTATATATTATATTGTAGTTTAAATTCATATTGTGTTCAATTATAACTTTTGATGGTTTTATTTTGAGCTTCTCTGCTCTCCTGTCACCATCGAAGGTAGGAGACGAGCAGGACAACTAGCATAAATTCTCAGTTTATAAGGAAATTTGAGTGTATTTAGATGCGAAACTAGGCTTTGCCCTTTTTTCGGTACCTAAAGATGAAAATTATTGTTAATCGTATGGGATTTAATAATATTGTGCTTTAAAAGTGAGCATAAAGAAAAAAGATAAACTATATTTTAGATATGAGTTGCTTAAATCGTGTGGATTATGCCCATTTCTTTACCTTTAGCAGAACCTAAGACCGCCGAATACATCCACATAGATTCCGAAAATAGGGTTCATTTATTGCTACCTATAGTTGGTGGAGAAACAGTAGGACTGGATAATACATGTAAAACAGTGATGGAGATGCAGACCTTTTTCTATGGTAAAGAAGGTAAAGATAAAAAACCCTCTGCATTAGAGGTATTAAGTGACTATGCTATTAAGTTAGAACAGGATATTGCATTTTTACAAGAATCGGGAAAATTTTCTGAGTTATTGGCAGAAAAAAGACACCGCCTAGTACAGATTCAAGGATATGCCTCAATTTTAGAAAAAGTAAAAGATAGATTTGTTAAGGCAGATGCGGCTTTTCCAGAATTTCCTAAAGCCATACATACTATGTTGGAAAGACAAAGTAATTGCATCACTATACATCTAAGCCCTGAACATCCAGACTATTTTCTTCGTACCAAATCACCAGTTTTTTCTCTAGCTCGGCCACCAGCCGTAATAAGAGATGGATATTATGTAGATCACCCTGTTGACCGATATGCTGGATTAGGACCAAGTTTAAGGGCGCATTTGCGATACGGTCTTGGTCGATCTGATAGCTCTTCGTCAAATGTTAAAGCACAATTAATAGAAGAAATAGGCGATTATTATAAAGACAAAACCAAGCCTACTTTAGCAGAGTTACAGTCCTATATTACTAGGAGAGTAGCAGAAGAATTTTCCCAAAATGTAGATCTTACCAAAGATAGTAGCGGTATGGTTCTTGATGCTGATTATTTTGAAAATATATTAGCCTGCCCTTATGACGATTGTTCCGTAGATGAGGCGGCATCTTATATTTTAGGGGGAGCTTTAGCTGATCAATTTTGGTCAGGATTAAAACAAAATAATATTTTTCGCCCTGATGATAAATTGACTGCAGAAAAAAATTCTGAGCAGCTGGCCATGGCATCAGAGTTTTTTTTAGCAAATATTAATATTTATTGTCGAGCTCAAGGATTATCAAGTAAAAATTTTGGGCCTGAGTTAGATAAAAAGGCTGAAGATATTGCAAAGCGTATTGCTGCAACAATTAGTGCGAATGGTTCGGTAGAGGAAGAACTATTCAAAATCATTAATGAGCTTAAAAGACCTTTAGGATTATCGCGTGCCTTAAATGATGAAGATAAAATAAAGATCAAAGCAGAATTTACCGTGCAATATAATACGATTAAAGATTCGCCTCATTTAGATGAATTTATTTTCTTTCTCCCAGAAGTTCAAGGAGATTTTTTTAATCATAAAAATAGGATATCACTTCCATTTTTAGATTTAATCACTACTACCTTACCTGATTTACGGCGCGATGAACAAGCAGCAATTACCCAATTAATGTCTGCCCATCAATTGCAAGATAATGTTCGTGCCTTAAAAGCCAAACCCCTACGAGCCCTGCAGGCGAATAATCCTATAGCCACCAGTACTTTTCAAAGTTTTTTACAATCTATTAATGACAGAACTTATTCACACTGCGCGAATTATCTCTGTTCTCAAATACAAAAAAAGAGCGATCTAACAACCCAATTGAGTTTCAAGGAGTTAGATGCATTATTGAATCACCCTAAGTGGGCACAAATGGAAAGGGTAATTCGTAGTAACCCTGATCTTGACAAACGTGCTCATTATATTCAAGCAATAGATTATGCTAAAAATCATTTAGCAATGATGCATGAAAAATTGTTAGGCCCACAAGGGGGAAAAGTAAACCTCGAGGCAATAAGAACACCACAAAAATGGACGGATTCACTTGCTAGTTTAGAAGAGTGTATCAAATCCTACAAAGGAAAATTCTTCTATCGTTTTAAAAGTGATGAAAGAAAAGCTCAGATTAAAGCATTAGATGATATTTTAGTTGATTTGAAAATGAATGAGGGACAAAGTCCAGCAGCTAAAATGCAAGCTTTAAATCATGCTTTAATGTCTTTTAATAGCTTAATTCAAACGATTAAAGAATCTCAACCTGGTAAAAAAAGTACTTTACAAGGAAAAATTGAAGCTACTAGAGAGCGACTTTTAACTTTATTTGATTTAAGTAAAACGGCAATTGCTAGAAAACCCGAAGATCCAGAGCAAGATCTCTTAGATTATGAAAACACAGTTCTGGGGGTCTTAGCAGAACATAAGAGTTTACATCATTTAAATAGTAGTTGGTTGACTAAGGAGGGGATGGCGGTAATCCAGCAATTACCTGCAAACTATTATACCTATGATAACGTTAGTTTTCTTAATACTACCACTTCCGCGCAATGGGATCAGTCTGTGTTGAAAGCAATTCAAAAGGATAAAGTACCTTTTGATAGAACATTCAATTTTGATGCCCTTCGTGACCGGGGTCAATTTATTATGGCTATAGAGGCGAGAAATCTTCCCGCGGCCTTACAACAATCCTTATTAAATTTAGATAAGACTTGGTGGAGCGCCTCTACTGCTATTGATAAGTTAGTGACTTTAAATTTAGAAACACTACCTGAAAAGGTCATAAATTTTTTAAATACTATTGCTCCAACACAATTGGACGACCATGTTGTACAAGGTTTAGCACATAGGGCAGCTAGCAAACAATGGACTTCTCAACCTTTAACTGTCGATCTTCTTCGTCAAGAGGGAAAGCAACATCAATTATTAGGTGATTTATCTACTTCTCACCCAATATTACATCAATTGAAAAAAGAATGGTGGACTGAAAGTCGCATTGCCGCAATTAAAAGTTTAGGTCCAGAATGCTTCACACAATCAGTAGTTAATTTTTTAAATATTATTCAGCCTGAGCAATTAAATAAGCAATTAATACAAGGTATACAAAGATCCAATAAAACAGTGCCCCTTGATTTTAGAGCAGTATATTCTTTAGGTGCAGATCATGCACCTTCTGTTAGAGCGGAGAGCACTCCAATAGTCCAATCTCCTCCAATAGATCAATCTAATGATGTTAGGACCGAAAGAAGATCTCCTTTAAATAGACATGAGAGCTTATTAGCAAAAATAAATGCTGCAAAAGCGCAGTACGCCGCACATACTAAAAATAAGTGGTTTGATATAGGTGGGGAAAGAAAAGCTAAAAATGATATTATCCAAGAGGAATTAGGTAAAGCCGTTGAGAAATTATCTTCACCTGATGCGGATGTTGTAGCTGCTAAAGCGATTGTAAAGGCTGCTAAAGCAACTATTGAGGCGGTCTATGGAGAAAAAACTTGGTCTTGGTTTAAATGGAATCATGTTGTGCCTGAGTCTGGGAAAGTTTTGGGTAAACTTATTGAACAGTTATCTTCACCTGAAATGGACGCATCAGCATCAATGCGTACAGCAATGCAGGCAACAATGTAATTTACCATCTATCTTCATCAGTATTTAAAATAAATAAATTTTAATGCTGTTATTTCACTGAATATGAGCTGTTTTTACCGCAATACTCTTCGAATGGTAATGAAAAGAATACATTTGTAGATCACGGAGATCTTGTTAATTCGGCTCTAAATACATTAATATTGTATGGTCTAATTTAATATACTTAATTAATTATCTAGCAGTTCGGAGCCCTAATGTATTCAATGGTACGTCCTTGGTTATTTAAAATGGACGCTGAAAAAGCTCATCGCCTTGCTTTAACTGCCCTTAATCTCGCGCCTCGTTTTTGTTTCCCGCAACCTCCTATGAATCGAGTTGAGGCTTTAGGAATGAATTTTTATCATCCTGTAGGGCTAGCAGCCGGTTTAGATAAGAATGGAGAGCATTTAGATGCTTTAATGAAACTAGGTTTTTCTTTTATAGAAATTGGCACCGTGACTCCTCGACCTCAAATAGGAAATCCAAAACCTCGACTTTTTCGTGTTCCTGAGATGCAAGGGATTGTTAATCGCATGGGGTTTAATAATATGGGGGTTGATGCTTTAGTAGCTAATATTAAAAAATCTAATTATCAAGGTATTTTGGGGATAAATATTGGTAAAAATCGAGATACTCTTTTAAGTAATGCAGTAGACGATTATATATTTTGTATGCGAGCTGTTTATCCGCATGCGTCGTACATTACTTTAAATATATCTTCTCCGAATACCCCGGATTTACGGCAATTACAAAAAGGTTTTTATTTCTCTTATCTTTTAGAGCGATTACAGACAGAGCAGAAGGTATTAGCTGATATACATCAACGACATGTTCCTTTAGTAGTAAAAGTTTCCCCAGATGAAAGTGAGGAAACTTTGAAGGAAATGAGCGAGTCGATGCTCCAATATGGGATTGAAGGCATCATTGCTACTAATACGACTTCACGAAAAGAGTTTTTTGCACAGTTACCTCATGTCATGAGACAAGGGGGATTTAGTGGTCCTCCTTTAAATAATTTATCTACTGCTTGTTTACGTTTATTAAAAGAATATGTTGGTAATGACATCACTTTAATTGGTGTTGGAGGAGTTAGTGATGTTGCAAGTGCTCAAGAAAAAATCGATGCTGGCGCTTCTTTAGTTCAAATATATACTGGTTTAATCTATCAAGGGCCTGAATTAATAGCGCAACTTGCCGCACGTTTGCATTTAAATAAAAAAGAAAATGAAGAGGCAGAAGAAGAAGAGCAGCAAGAAGAGCTAAGCGAACATGTATCTAACTAAGGAATTAGCGTTAGATATAGAATCTTGTATTAAGCAAACTCATATAGAAATGACGCGTTCTTTTCCTTTAGGGAAAATACTGGATCTTGGTGAAGGAGCTGCTTGTTTCGCCGGATTTTCCTCTTTTTTTAGCCAAGTAATAGCATGGGGATTTAATCTTAAACCCAAACAATTTAAACCACAAATTCAATCTATTGAACAATTTTATCGCGCGCTTGGTCATGCGCGCGTTGATATTGAGTTATGTCCTTTAGTGGGTAATGATTTACCTATCGCCTTATCTCAGAGAGGCTATGAAATCACGGAAATGAATAATATTTCCTTTCTTGATTTGCAGAACTATTCCCTAAGCAATGAGGAACATCAGTTTGAAGTTCGCCAAATATCTATCCATGAAGTGGAACAATGGGCCCATAGAATTGCCCTAGGCTTTGGTTATCTTCAGGCACAAGAGCAATTTGCTCATTATGCACGTTTAAAAGGGGTAAGCGCTTTTGCTGTGTACGATAAAGAACAAATTGTTGCCGGTGCTACTATTGCTATTCATGAGGGAGTGGCTGATCTAGGTGTAACAAGTACTTTAGCTGCTTACAGAAATAGGGGCTTGCAAAAATTATTGTTAAAAGAGCGTTTAGTCTTTGCCAAAAAAGCAGCTGTCCCACTCGCTATAGTCACTACAGAACCAGGATCTGTATCTGATATCAACGTCCAAAAAATAGGCTTCCATTGCGCCTATACACGAGTCAAATTGACTTTCCCGCTAAAGTAAATATTAAACACAATGATTTAAAATTGACTTATTTCATTATTTTAATTAAAATTCCACTTTATATTAATTTGGCTATTTTGGTTAATACCCAAAGGGGGCACATGAAATTATCAGCTAATGTTTTAGATATCGTACCTGACGAAGGTCAATGCTCAATCCAGATAAAAATCGCGAGTAATAAATTAAGAATTATATTTAGCTCGGAAAAAGAACACACTAATGTAATAATTAATTTCCTTAATCAATTATTTTATAACAATGAAGCAGCAAGAGTTCCAAATGATATCTTGTCTTATAATATTGAAGGAGATTATGGAAGAGTTTGGTTGGTACTTTCTCCTGATGAGGCCTTAAATGAAAACGGACGTTTTGATTTTTGGTTTCCTGCACAAGCACTTAATGAACAGGAGATTGATCAACTAATTAAGGCATTTATTAATCCTTTAAATAGACAGGGATTTGATGTTCCTAGGGTAGCAATAAATACCATTAAAAAAAGAGAGTATTGGGATATTTTTCCTGAGACTCTTGTACTTACTACAAAAGATTTGGCGCACTGTTTGCACGGTTTTTTTATGGCTGTCGATGAATTGGCCGATCAGAAAGGCTTTGTCCTCAACGATAAAGCAATAGGAAAGCAAGCACCCACAAAAAATAAAGCGCGTCATTCCGGATATGTGTTTTTTGGCTTGAGTACCACGGAAAATACAGATTCAACGATAGTAAATACGTCTGCTCCAACTTTATGAATATAATGATCATTAACGATAGGACTTGGGAAACCCCCCAAGGCCCAGGCAAAAAAAGTTTTTAATGCGGGAGTTTAGATAAATTAAATGAGCGAATTAAAAACTTTTTTTAACGAAGAGATTGAGGTTTTGCGTAAGTCCTAATTTCTAAAAATTGGCGCAAAAGTTCAATAAGCGTTACAATTGCCACCATTTTGTCATTTGTTGAACGCTTAATGAAAAAGCATGTTGCGATAAAAACCACAGTTCTCTACAAACGCTTATTATCTTATGTGAAACCTTTTTGGCCTGTATTGGCTTTAGGTATTGCTGCTAATATTCTTTATTCGGGTATCGATGCAGGCTTTACCTACATGATGATGCCTTTTATGGATAAAGGCCTTATTCACCTTGATATGGCTTTTGTGAAAACTATTCCCTTCATTGTACTCATTGGTATTACTTTAAGAGGATTAGTGAGCTCGGTCGGTAGTTATTGTATGACTTGGGTGGCTCGGTCTGTAGTGAAAATTCTAAGACAAAAAGTATTTGCCCACATTTTACATTTACCTTCTGATTATTATGATGAAGCAACCTCTGGGCAAATGCTTTCTAAAATTTTATATGATGTAGAGCAGGTGGCACAAGTGAGTGCCGATGCATTAACTGATTTTGTGCAAAACGTCTGTTTAGTTGTGGGTTTGCTCACCGTCATGATGGTGATTTGCTGGCAACTGTCTTTAATGTTTTTATTAACCATTCCTTTTGTCGGTTTTATTGTCAATTACACTAATAAACGAGTTCGTCGTATTAGCCATCAAGTGCAACAAACCATGGGTGAAGTGACCGAAATTGCGAGCGAAGCAATCGAAGGGTATAAAGTCGTGCGTGTTTTTGGTGGCACGGAATATGAAAAAGAAAAATTTAATCAAGCTACTGAGAGTTCTCGCCATAATGATATGAAAGTGGCAATAAGCAAAGCCTTAAATGTTACTGGGGTACAAACGGTTATTGGAATTGGGATAGCCCTGATTATTATGGCTGCTATTAAATTATCTACTTATATTGTGATTACAGCGGGCTCTTTTTTAGCAATTATTGCAGCCATGTTACAATTAATTAAACCGATGAAAACCCTAACCTCTTTGAATGCTACCATTCAAAGAGGTTTAGCAGGGGCCGAAAGTGTTTTTAATTTATTAGATTTGCCTTTAGAAAAAGAAGAGGGAATTGTTTTAGCAGATAAAGCACGTGGTGAATTGCAATTTAAAAACCTTAGTTTTTCTTACCGAGAAGGGCAAAGGGTATTGCACGATGTTAATTTTATCATTGAGGCAGGGACTTCAGTCGCTTTAGTAGGGCATTCAGGTAGTGGGAAAACAACTCTAGCCAGTTTATTACCTCGTTTTTATGAGCTTAATCAGGGTGAAATTATTTTAGATGACATTCCAATAAGCCAATTAAATTTAGACAGCCTACGCAAACAAATGGCCTTAGTAAGCCAAAATGTGACTCTATTTAATGATACTTTAGCCAATAATATTGCTTATGGGCGGCCGGATGTATCTCGTCAACAAATTATTACTGCGGCCAAGCAAGCTTATGCAGACGAATTTATTTCTTTATTACCTGCTGGCTATGATACTCGTATCGGTGAGAATGGTATTTTATTATCAGGAGGTCAACGTCAAAGAATAGCCATTGCACGAGCTATTTTAAAAGATGTACCCATTTTAATTCTTGATGAGGCTACTTCCGCTTTAGATTCTGAGTCAGAGCATTATATTCAAGCCGCTTTAGAGCACGTCATGAAAAATCGGACCACTATTGTCATTGCACATCGACTGTCTACTATTAAAAATGCTCATAAAATTGTAGTAATGCACCATGGTCGTATTGTGGAACAAGGTACTCATTACGAGTTGATTGAATTAAATGGTCATTATACTCAGCTGTATAATGTGCAACAATTGGGTATGGTACGCGAAGTTGCGGTGGCCTAATGTCTTTATTTATCAATAAAGTATGGTATGGCAACAGGCCGTTAATTCAGTGGTCGTTATACCCATTTTCTTCTATCTATACAGCAGTGGTTCGTTTGCGACGTTGGTACTTAGAGCGTTTTTGCCAAGTGCTATGTCCGGTGCCTTTAATTGTCATTGGTAATATTAGCGTGGGTGGCGTAGGAAAAACTCCTTTGGTCATTGAGTTGGCGCATAAATTAAAAGAAAAAGGTTTAAAAGTAGGGATTGTAAGTCGTGGCTACGGGGCTAAAATTAAACAATTTCCTTATGAAGTGCAATTAAATGATGACGCTTTTCTCGTTGGTGATGAGCCTTTATTATTAGCACAAAAAACACAATGCCCTGTAGTGATTGCGCCACGAAGAACCGCTGCGATCAACTATTTACTCGAAAAATATCAAAGCCAAATTATTCTTAGTGATGATGGCTTACAACATTACAGAATGGGGCGTGCTATAGAAATTGCAGTGATTGATGGTACTCGAGGTTTGGGAAATGGCTTATGTTTACCTGCCGGTCCTTTAAGAGAGCCTGTTGCGCGTTTAAAGCAGGTCGATTTCATTGTAGTAAATGAGGGGGCATGGAAGGATGCTTATTCCATGCATCTAAGACCGGAACCTCTAACCCAATTAACTACGTTCAAAACAATTCAAGCGAATGAGCTAACCGGTGAGATTGCTGCTGTGGCCGGAATTGGTAATCCACAACGTTTTTATTCCACTTTAAGTCAATTAGGGATAAAATTCACTTCTTATTCTTATCCGGATCATTACCAATTTAAAGCTAATGATCTCAAGCAAGGGGCAAACGCTGTGATTATGACAGAAAAGGATGCCATAAAATGTCGCTCTTTTAGTACTGATGAAATGTATTTTTTACCAGTCAAGGCGGTATTAGACGATTCATTTTGGAACGCGTTGTGGTCACATCAACAATTACAAGGTTATTGTTAACATGGTACCTATTCGGATTTTAGTTTTTTTAGTAGCCTTAATTTTATCTCTCAGCACCTTACTATTTGCTGCTGATGAATCCAATGATTTTGTATTGCAGCCAGTAGAGCCTTTGGTTGGTAGCTGGTCTTTTTCGGGTATGGTAACTAATGAAAGTGGTGAACGATACGGTTACTTTTTTCAAATGCATCGTCAGGGGATGCAATTTCAAGTGAAAACCGCCTTAATTGATGGACAAACTAATCAATTGAAATTTTATTACGAAGGAAGTGCACTTATTAATAGATCCGCCTCGTTAAATTGGCACGTCGGTCGTTCTTTTATGCGTTATAACCCAATTAATGACAGTTGGATTTTTGGAGTAAAACTGGAAAATGCGCAGGGCTTTAATTTTAAAGTAGATATGTTGAAACAGGCTAATAATGATAATGAAACACTCACTTTACGTCCTGGAGTCGAATTACAAGCACTGCAAACTAGTCGTTTAAATGGCCATATAAAAACAGACACTGATGGTAAAGAGCAATTTGTTACGGGAAATAATGCTTGGTTTGGTAAGTTATGGTTTAGTAAGAAACAAAATTCTCCCCATGATGTAAGTACTACCTTTTGTCGTTTAAGTAACGATAATGGTTTTTATTCTGCGAACTTAAAAGAAGCAGATGCCACTGGCGCCGCAATAGCGGGTTGGCGAGATCCTGCGGGTAATCGAGTGAAAATGTCACAGTTTATTTCCATTAAAAACCAACCCAATAATCAATGTTTATTGCATATAGGTCTTCCTAAACTTAGCTTGAATGTCCTGAATACCCTGAAACAGGAAGAGCACGGCCCTCATTCAGTTGCTGGTTTTTCCAAAGACAATAAAGGCTTTTGTTTTGTGACAGAACAAACCTTTGCAGAGCTTAAAGAAGCTCCAATTCCAGCACCAGTTGCAGTTGGGTAATTGTTTAAAGTCGTCGTCAAGTTTGGGAATTGTCTTTCCCGTGAAGGCGGGAAACCATCCACGATTTAGTATCATGCTAATTCAGAAATGGATCCCCGACTGCTCGGGGATGACAGGTTCTCTGCCAATTGCTAATTAATTTTATTAAAAATTCTTTTCTTGACGGCTCGGGTAAAGACCCAAGTGAAACAATATGCTTATCCATAGCTCGCCTTAACTTAATAATAATGACGGGTAGAGAGAAAATACACACTTGCCTACTATTTTACTAAAGGCTGTGTTTAGGTGCCGACGTTTTGATTTTTATGTAGGCTGCAGATTGCTCTGCTCTTTTTTCGGGGAGTAACTGCGATAATAAACTAGCGAGTACTAAAGCAATTGGAATGATTAAAAGTGCCTCTTGATAACTTTCTAAGCTGTAATTACTACCTTCATTAAAAACATCTAATAAATAACCCACAAAAGGTTGTAATAAGGGAGCGGAGAGCATGGCTAAAGTATTAGTAAAGCCTGTACAAGTAGATAGTGACTCTGGTGGCGCAAGTTCATTGGCAATAGTATAAGCAAGCATATAAGCGCCACAGCAAAGGCCAATAAAAAATAATAATACCCCCATTAAAAGAGTATTGTGAATGGGTAGATATAAAACAATCAATAATAAACAGGCAGTAGATAGACAAGATAGATGGATGAGTGGTTTACGTTTTTTAAAATAGATGGCAAGTTTGCCAAAAATAGGACAACTTAGACCTGCACCTAATAAAATCATAGAAGTAAGTGTTCCTGCCACTTCAATATCGCAATGGAGTTTCAATTGCAGGAAGGGTACAGCCCATAGAGCACCAAAAACAGTGATTACTGAAAATTCTAAACCGACAAATAAACCATTAACCCAAGCGAGTTTATTTTTTAAAATCAAGATTAATTGCTTTTTGTAGTGATGTTCTTTGTTTATTACCGGTTTATGATTGGGAATAAAACTCCAGCAGAGAAAAGAGATCATTAAGCCTAAAATGCCAGCACCAGCAATGAAGTAACGCCAGCTAAAATGGTCCATAAGCGCGCCCATACCGATCATTCCAAATACAGTAAGCGTAAAACCTAAGGTTTCTGACAAGCCAATCATAAAGGCGTATTGTTTAATCGGAAAATGTTGACGTAATAAATAAGACATACCAATAAAAGCAAAAGCAGAGCCAGCTCCTATGACTAAACGCCCTAAAAAAAGGAGAGGTAAACTATGGCCTAGTGCAAATATAAAACATCCTAAAGCGCATAAGGCAGCATTAAGATACATAAGCGAGCGCGTATTATAGCTATCAAATAAAATTCCTACAGGAATTTGTAAGCTAGTATAGACGTAATAAAAAGCACTACTTAATAAGCCTGCGGTAAATGCAGAAAAATGTTGTTCATGCATAATAGCACCAACAATAATTCCTGACGAAAGTTGTAAAAAAAACTGAAATAATAAAAATGAAATGCCAACTAGCCAGATAATAATACTTTTCTTATGAGTTTTTATGTTTATCAAATTGCTGTATCTATTTTACTAAAAGGATAGGGAATATATAGCATCCATGCTTGAGTGTAAATTTTTTTCTTAATTTAGAATTCAAGTTTTTTAGGAAGCCCTTCCTCAGAGACTTCTTCACCAGCATCACTTGCAAATAAGCTAGAAGCAACAGAACTTACTGGATGAAGCCAGTTCCACCATGATTCCATTTTTTTTACTACTTGGGAATGCAACGCGGCATTTCTAATACTGCTACCCCATTCTTCGCCAGCAGCCCAATATTGCATCCGTTTAGAAATACCCTTAAAGTTAGTAAGTGCTTGATTAGCTGCTATTTCTGCTGCCATCTCGGGCGTTTCACCTTCAGCACGATATTTATTAGTGTAATAGGCTACTTCACTAATATTGATGCGCTCAGTAATAAGCTTCATAAGCGATTGATATTCAGCTAGTTCTGGAGCTGAGGGTTTTGTTGAGCATTGTTTGAAAAAGGTATTAAATAAGTCTACAAAAGAAATAATTGCTTCATCACTGGCACAATATTCACGTTCACTTTGTTTCTTTGCTCGCATCTGTGAAAAATCCATTGCAAGAATAGTGTGTAAGGCATCAAAATTTATCATTAGGCGTTATATTCCCAGTTAAATGTGCCGTATTATAAGGCACATTGCTTTTCTAAAATAGGAATAAATAAATTTAAGGTGTAGATTAGAGTAATTGCTTAATAATAAATCGATAAGGATTAAAGGATGAATTTAAGGGACTTACGCTATTTTGCTATTTTAGCGGAAACAAAACATTTTGGAGAAGCCGCTAAGCGGTGTTTTGTAAGTCAACCAACCTTAAGTATGCAGATTAAAAAGCTAGAAGAAGACTTAGGTGTTAGTCTGTTTGAACGTACTAATAAACAAGTTTTTTTAACTGATCAGGGTGGCGCCTTATTGCCTGTGGCTAAAAAAATATTGCTTCTAATTAATGAACTAAAAGAACGGGCTCATTCCCTTAACGATCCTTTTGCGGGAGATTTACATTTAGGCGCAATTCCCACCGTAGCGCCCTATTTACTCCCCTTAATTATGCCAAGCTTAAAGCAAGAATTTCCTCATTTGAAGATCTGGTTAGTAGAGGAACAAACCCAAAGATTGATTGAAAAACTAGAGGAGGGGACTTTAGATGCTGCCATTATGGCCGATCCCATTAGTGGCGTATTTACTCGCCAAAGTTTATTTGAAGAGGCTTTTTATTTTGCCTGTGCTAAAACACATCCCCTAGCTGATTTAAAGAGTATTTCAATTAATGAACTAGTAGGACAGGAATTATTGCTTTTGGAAGAAGGGCATTGTTTGCGAGAACAAGCTATGGCTGTATGTCAAATGGCTCAGGCCAGTAATAATGTTGCTGATTTTACTGCAACCAGTTTGGAAACCTTACGCTTAATGGTACAGGCAGGTATGGGGGTGACCTTATTGCCGGCTTTGTCTGTTTTAACTCATTCCTCTGATTTATTAACTTGTATTCCTTTCCACGAACCAATGCCTTCACGTACTTTGGCCTTATTTTCGCGAACAAGCTCACCTAAAAACCAGTGTTTGCACGCCATGGCGCAACAAATAATCAAATTAAATCTCTTAGCTTCCTTATCAAATACATAGAATTTAAAGTGGTTTTATAAAAAACATGCAATGATAAAACGCCAAAGGGTGCTTTATCATTGTGCTTAAAGTGATTTTTTATTTTAATTGTGAGTCAGTTCGCTGCACTTATTTAATCGAACTTTTCTTTTTTTTAGTCTCTAATAAATAGGCATTAAATAATTCCAAGCCATATTCAATTAGACTTAGTTTTTTTAAATTATCAATGTTTTTAGTTTTTCTATTTAGAACAGATGCGATCACAAATCGTATCAACTTCACTCTAAAATAATTTAATAAAAGTCGATATAACATTAATTTTCCTTTTCATTAAATAATGCGAATACCACCCTGAGGTGGTCTCGATAGATGTCTTAGCAAGGCTAAAACCTCCATACGTAAAGTATAGTATATTATCAATTTGTTTCAATATTGTCCCTTTGTTCTGGTATAGCTGTACCTGTCAACCAATTAGTCTTAGAATGTAAATTCATCTGTGAAAGGGACCCCAGTATGAAAAAACAAGTTTTCCTCGTCTTCTTTTTAATTAGCATAAGTAGCTTTGCAGCCACCAGATCGGATGGTTTTTTAGGAAGCTGGAATACCACTTTTGGTCTGATGAAATTAGAAAACTCAGGAAAGAGTCAGCTCAAAGGCGTTTATATTTTAAGCAAGCAGCCTTGCCAGATTGAAGGGCGACTTGAAAACAATGGCCAGAAATTTGTTTTTACTTACCGCGAATCTCAAGCTAGTGGTGAGGGGTATTTTGAACTCTCAGCTGATGGGAAAGCTTTTTCAGGCTTTTGGCGACAAAAAGGCCACAGTGATTGGCAGCCTTGGAAGGGTGAGCGTTTTGCTACAAAAGAAGGACATTTTGATGGGGTTTGGAAAACAGATTATGGCCTGATGCGTTTAATTCAAAAAGATGCTGACATTGAGGGAGCCTATGATCCTGCAAGCAACTCCATTATTCATGGCTCAGTAGAAAATGAGCGGTTTAATTTTACTTATAAAGAGCTTAATACCGAGGGAGAAGGATGGTTCCAATTAAATGAACCAGGTAATCGCTTTAAAGGGGAATGGCGAGAAAAAGGAAGTAGCCAATGGAGTAAATGGGAAGGCTCAAGGATACTTCCAATGCCAGGACTAAAATGGCTTGTAGTTGTTGAGGCGCGCTGGGAAACTTCACTTGAACAAAAAGAATTTTCCTTTGGCGATATGCTTAAAAGCTTTTTCGCAAGAATAGCAAATGTTCAAGTTCGTCACCGCTATTTTACAGATGAAAAAAGTTTCACAAAATGGGTGCAACAAATTGCTTATCTTCCCGAACCCGTTGTTTTATCAGTGGCGTCTCATGGAAGTGTTAATGGAATAACAGTGGGCAAGGAAACCATTACCGGAGAAAAAATAAGTCAGGCTTTAAAATATGCTTCGAATTTAGAGCTTTTACACTTTTCAGCTTGTTTAATGATGAAAGAAAACGTTCCTAAAGAGATTCAAGACAGCATGTCAGAGTTCGTGCAATTTCCAATTTCAGGGTATACAACCTCTGTTGACTGGTCGATGAGTGCTATCATTGAGTTTCTTTATTTCGATATGATTTTATCTCGAGGAATGGTACCCAAAGCAGCTGCGGCAAATCTTTTAGAGATTTTGCCCCTAGCCGGTAAAAAAACTTTTGAGCCTACGCCGTTTCCAGCAGCGGGCTTTGTTATTCTAGAGCCTTAATTAAAATGTGTTCTTATATCAAATGACATCATATTTACCTAAGAAATATCTTTTATATTAAGAGCGAGTTAAAAAAGAATTCGGGTTTCAAAATAGCTTTTACATTCACTTTATTGGGTGCTGATGTATTTATGAATGTACAAACAATTATTAAAATCTAGTATTATGTATCTTTATTACTGACCCCCTTAACATAAATAAAGATCATGACAAATAACCTAGAGAAAATTACCTGTCCCATCTGTGACAAGAAAAATACCTGGCACTCTGAAAACGCCTTCAGACCTTTTTGCTCTGACCGTTGTAAATTAATTGATTTAGGTGAGTGGGCTAGCGAAACCCGAAAAATTCCTAGTGACCCTGTTGATTTTAATTTTTCATCGCTTGACGACAATGATTCTGATCATTAGATAAGCGATGAGGTACATATGGATAATCCACTTCCTGTAGCGAAGATTAGTACTCAATTCATAGCTTATTAAATGACGCTTTAGATAGAGTCTTTTGAACATTAATATCAATACCAAAAGAGGAGTAAAGATATAATGTCTCTTGCTTGTAATATAGATAAAACAGATAGAGTTAACCGCATAATAATTGGCGCAGTCTTATGTATTGCTGCTTTAGTTGGGGTAGGGAAGTTTTTTTATATTATAATAGGATTGATTTTAGTTATAGAAGGTCTTATTGGCTGGTGCTCTATTTCCTATTTCATCAAGAAAATTAAACGCTTCTTCTGATTGAAGGCGATGGCATAAGCTTTCGACAAAAACCACTAGATGACTTATTATAAGTAAACAACTTATAAGGATATCTATGTCGTCACCAGCTATTAAAAAAATTCCTATTCTTCCTGATGATCAAATCCCTTCAGATGTTCTTAGCCTATTAAAGCAATATCCTAGGATTAATGTTTATACAGTGCTGGCGCATTCACCTAGCGTTTGCAAGCCTTGGATAGAGATGATTAATGGTATTTATGCATCGGGGTTTTCTCCTCGCTTAAGAGAGATTGCTCTGGTCAGGATTGGTTCTGTGACTAAGGCTGAATATGAATTACATCAACATCATTTTATAGCTCTAAAGAATGGTGTCACTGAAGAGGAAGTACAGGCTATCATTCATGAAGTACCAGTTACTTCCTTAGATGAAGAAGGGAATCTCATTTGCCGAGCCGTAGATGAATTACAGAAAAGGTTTTCTTTATCAGATGAAACTTTTGAAGAATTAACTAAGCATTTTAGTACAAAAGACATTGTGTCTTTAGGTGTGGCAGTGGCAATGTATTTTGCAGTGGCCATTTTGGCAAATTTTTGTCGCTTAGAAATAGAGTCTTCTAATCCTCTTAAAGATTTTAAAGGATTTAAAGAAGATTAACTCAACACTTTTAGTGCATGGGATTAACACTCGCCGTGCTAATCCCATCTTATTATTTAACTACTTTTGAAGATCGACTTTTATAGGGCAATTTAATTGATTAATGCTAGATATTCCCTGGCGTTTCGACATTAGGCCTTTTAAACCGAAGCTGCAAATAATAACAATAGTTAATAAATAAATTAGCGGGGTCATGTACACATTATACCCCATATTAATAAGAGTGCTGACAACCACTGGCGCTATGCCGCCAAATAGCGTAAATCCAATGTTGTAGCAAAAAGCAACTCCAGTTAAGCGTATTGATGTAGTGAATAAGCTGCAGATTATCAATGGGACAATCATTGCCGCGATTCCCTCTAAAATGCCTAATATAATTAAACCTAAACATAATAAAACAGAGTTTGTATTCATACTAATCAGCCAATAACTGATTGGAATTAATACGGCACTTAACAATAGCAAATAATTTAAAATAGTGGAGGGGGCGACACGGTTGGCGATTTTTCCTGTAAAATATATTGCTATCACATTGAATAACATGATTACAGGCATAATACGCCCAATAAATTGAGTATTGATATGGAGAATTTCATTTAAGTAGGTAGGCATAAATATAATAGTCAATACTACTAATCCCGACATGATAGCCGTTATTGCAATACCTGTCATAAGTTGCGGTAAATGATCTTTTACTAAAGTTGCAAGGGGAAATGCTGGCTTATCATGAATCTTGCTAAAAGCTGATGTTTCACCCAAACTTTTTCGGATATGATAACTAATAATACAAAGCATTCCACCAAAAATAAAAGGTATGCGCCAACCATAAGCCGCCAACTCTTCTGGCGAAAATAGGGCAGTGAGTAACTGATTAACAAGCATTCCTAACAGCAGGCCTGAATTCACGCCAAGCATAGTCAGACCAAACGCCGTACCTTGCTTGTTAGGTAAGGACTCACTAAGGTAGACATAGGTACTGGGTAATTCCCCACCAATAGCTAATCCTTGAATTAAACGAAACAATAAAAGCAAGAGAGGCGCTATGATTCCTATTTGTTCATAAGTCGGAAGAAGGCCTATTGCCAAAGAGGAGATGCCCATTAAAACAATAGTAATTATTAATACCTTTTTTCTTCCATGCTCGTCACCTATATGGCTAAATAAAATTCCACCTATGGGGCGAGCTATATAGCCTAATATGAATATTACGTAACTTTTAATAATAGCAAGAAGAGAATTATCGCCAGGAAAAAATTGTTGTGCAAAATAAACTGAAAAAACGCCATAAATAATGAAATCATAAAATTCCAACATACCGCCTAAAGCAGCTAAACGAACGATTTTTTTTTCTTTATTAGTTAATTTAATTGAATCTAAGCTCACTAGCTTTCCCTTTCTGAATTATTGGAGTTGCATATTCAATATCAACACTGTGTATTTTGCAATACAATTGTTAAATTTATTCTTCTACAATTAAGTCTTCTTTATTTATTCTTGCGCTAAGAACAAAGCCATGATTATCTGCAAAATAGACATCTTTACTTTGAAATGGATTTGTATAAAAATTAAAAATAATCACGTCAATAAATCGCAACATTTGCTATTAGAGTGATTGGAAATCCATCTAAGTTCTCGCTTTTATGTGGGTATTTTTTACGCTGCATTCATCAGTTTAATTACTTTTTTTAGTTGTGATTTCATTATTTGCTGATGGAAAATGCGAATGGTTTTAAAATAAATCTTTCCCCAGGTATTGTTAAAATGTACAAGCGTGGTGATAGTAATGGTATGGTCTGAATTTTTTAAAATCATGCGAACATCTAAATGTTTATCATCCTCACCAAAAAGAAGCTCGTTGGCAGTTCGATCAAAGAGTCTAAACAGACCAATTTTTTGGCCAACAACTAAGTTCACCTCAATCTCATGAGCTGGAATCGATCGTGTTTTAAGCCCACTCCATCTCACTAAAGTATTTCTAAGATTTAAGAGAGTACGTGCCCAAGGCGGTGATGAATTAAAAAATAACTGTGCGATAGTTTCTATGGTCCCAGGGGAGCTATTTATATACTCCCCTGCAAACGAATCAGAATAATCTATTCGCGGAAGAGCATTATTGACTAGACCATTACTAGAAACTGAGGTTTTGCTTATTGTAATCATAGTTTTAAAATCAATTGTCGAGTTTACTTAATTTTATATTATTTAAATCAATAAGTTAAGTATTATCTTCAACAGAAAAAGTGCTCAATAAGTAGAGTGCTTTGCTTTCAGATTCGGTGCTTAAATACAATTTATAGTAAGTACTTGGGAAAAAGTTGAATCATAAGTTACGGCACAAAGTTTAGTTCCATTAAGAAGCTTCTGAGTTAACTGAATATTCGTATTCGAATATCCGCATGCTAACCAAATTGTATCTTTAGCAAAGGTCCAGATTAATTTATTACCTTTAGTTCCCTCATTATCTGGTGCTAAACTCGCATGTTCTTTGGGATGACCTGAGTAAAACGTAACTCTATTAAAGTGATGAACGATATTCCCATCATCTAAAAATTCATCCCATCCAGTTATTTTTTCTTGCAAAGATTCGCTGGTTTTAATCTGCTGTGGGCATCGTAAAGTAGCGGCTGAGCTGGAATGAAACGTCATAGCTAATCCCAATATTAGGGGCATTAAAACTAAAATCTTCATTAGCAATTCCTTGACCATTGTGCGTTCATATAAATTGCAGAGTAGCACTGTTTTAAAAACTGATAAATATTAAGCAATGTGGAATTAAGGCTTACACCACCGACTTTCCCATTTATTTACAATCAAATCCTCAGTATGGTTTTTAAGGCTCACATTTCACATAGGGGCAGCGTGTTTTATTAATAATAAATCGTTTAATGTTTTGAGTGCAGCCCTCAAACATTTGTTGTTTAATCTCTGGGCGAGTAGCAAAGAGATTTGAATTTTGGGGTAACTGTGGACAAACTTGTATCATTGCGGAAGTGATACACCGTGATACGCACTCATTAAAACCTTCTGGGGTGTTATAGGAAATAAAGGGAAGTGTCGAAGGATCTTTAAGCCCGGCACATATTTCTGAATCTATAGCGGTAGAACTATCTACTGTAGGGCTTGTAGCTTTGGGTCTACCAGTATAAAAAAGGCCGATAATAATAAGAGTTAATAGAAGAAAAAGAAGCTTATTTAATGATAGATGCATAAATTATGTCTTTTTAATAAAATTAAACAGATATGGACTGATAAAGATTATAAAGCAATTGTTGGGCCAACATGACCATGGGGATAATTTGGCACCTTAGCTATTATTTTTCAATAAAATAATACACAAACCCTACGTACCGTGCTTTATGCGCGGCACGTAGGTGTGCAAATCTCAGGGACAAGCCGAGGGTTTAGGTGCCATTAAGCCAAAGGGCTCGACCTACTAGCTAGCATTCAATTTGATCTAATAATTCAATTTGTTCATTAAGATTCATCATTTGATTTTGCCAATATACAGGCGTATTAAACCATGGAAAACTCACAGGGAATGCTGGATCAGCCCAGCGTTTTGCCAGCCATCCTGAAAAATGCAGCATGCGCAGTGTACGTAAGGCTTCGATTAAATGGCGTTCGCGCGGGTTAAAATCATGGAATTCACCATAACCTTTTAAAATCTTCGTCAGTTGCAGCTCCATTTGTTTCGGTTCGCCTGAAAGTAACATCCAAATATCCTGTATCGCAGGACCCATGAGGCAATCGTCTAAGTCCACAATATGAGGGCCTGATTCGCTCCATAACACATTTCCTGCATGACAATCGCCGTGCAAGCGTATGTGATCAACTTGACCGACGCTTTTAAATACCTGATTGATTTTTTCTAAGGCTGTTTCGACTATTTTGCAAAAATTAGGCTTTAAATAATCCGGAATAAAATTTTGTTCAAGAAGAAATTCATAAGGATCATTGCCGTAACTTTGAGTATTTAATTGGATGCGATGTTTAAATGATCGACATGCACTAACTCCATGTAAGCGCCCTATAAAGCGTCCCATCCATTCTAGTTGTTCGTTATTATCCAATTCTAGTCCGTGGCCGCCGCGTCTAGGAAAGAGGGCGAATCTGAAATCACGATGATGGTGTAAGGTTTGATCGTTTATAATGAGAGGTGCAATAATGGGAATTTCATGTTGTACTAATTCAAGTGAGAACTGATGTTCTTCTAAAATAGCTTCAGAACTCCAGCGATGAGGTCTATAAAATTTCGCGATGAGTGGTTCAGCGTCTTCAATCCCTATTTGATAAACGCGGTTTTCGTAGCTATTGAGGGCGAGTAAGCCACCTGTGCAAAGAAACCCCGTGCTTTCAACTGCATCCAAAATGACAGTTGGATCAAGTTGCGCAAAGGGGGTTTGATTCTCGTGATTCAAATGTGAATCCTTTGATGAGTAAGTATGGAGTGCATTATACAGATTGTTTGAAGCTAAGAAACAAAGCTTAGAAGGTCGTCTTTTATAAAATACAGTCTTCTTTGGGTTTGGTTATAATTTAACTAAGCGGCATGGTGTTATTGAAGAAAACAATATCCTCGATTTATTCAATAACACCCTATTACACCATTAACAATGTTTTACGCTACCCGAGGGTAGGGTCGCTTCACAATAGCTTTTTGCGCTGTTAAGTTGTTGTTGAGTTATAGATGCACCGTAAAGGTTCGCATTATCTAAGACAGCATTGTTCATCACTGAACCTTCAAAATTTGCATAACTTAACTCAGCACCTGTTAAGTTAATATTTATTAAAGAAATGTAAGTAAGTTGAGCATAACTTAAATTAGCATAACTCCAATTCGAAGAAGATAAATTACTTCCTGAAAAATTAGCTAAAGAAAAAGTACCTGAGCCAGTTGCTCCAGTCAAATTAGTACTGGAAAAAACGGCGTTGGAATGATTTCCTGATAAATAGGCCCCGCTCAAGTCGCAGCTATAGTGCCACTACTTGTCTAGACAATTAATTTAATAATTTCTTTCCTACCCAATCAACCCGTTATGCTACCAGTTTAACTAACTGCTCCTCCCTATAATTATAAACATCCATAGGTTTTCGGTATTTTAGTGATTGATGAAATCTT
>CANJQE010000003.1 GCA_947476305.1 Legionellaceae bacterium | reverse complement strand
GGCCCTGATATTGTGAGCCTTGACCTTGATTTTGTGAACCATGTCCGTGGTATTGTGAGCCTTGACCTTGATTTTGTGAACCATGGCCCTGATATTGTGAGCCTTGACCTTGATTTTGTGAACCATGGCCCTGATATTGTGAGCCTTGACCTTGATTTTGTGAAGTCTGGCCTTGAGGTTTTGAACTTGGCTTGCCCTGATAACTCGAACTTTGCTGCTGAGCCCCTACAGGATTTGCAATTAAAGTAAATAATAAACTCGTAAAAACCATTCTTTTTAAAGTAGTCTTGATCATCCTACTCCCTCCTTGTAAAGCAAAATTATTATTAGTTTAGGATAGCTCATTAATTCAGTATTTCAATAAAAGCGAACTTTGATTTTTGGTCAGAGTTTTCGAAGCGATTTAAAATTAAAATTTAAGAGTTACAACTACTCTATTCCATGCTCACAACCCCATGCTTAACCTCTTTTGACATGATGTTAGTTTCATTTAATAAATTTTTCATTTTTCAGCAGTGTTAGCCCCTGTTGTTGTAATTGTTCTGGGCAATTATTATCCATAGCAAAGGATTTTTTTATTCAAAATCATCACTGAACTTATACATTGTGCTACATTAACGAGCCTCATCATCGTAAGCATGTTCTAGATGTTTCATAGTTTATATGCTGACATACATAGGTCCCCAACAGCATCATCATTCCCAATAAAAAATAAATGATAACAGTCCCCCAAAAAGAAATAGGTTCGTCTATACGCGTAATAATTCGTTTACAATATGTTTTACCTAAGACTATAGAAATAAATACACAGAGTAAAAATACTCCAGCAACATTGCGCAAAATAGCAATATTATTAGGATCAACTTTACAGATCATAATTTATACCTGCAACTCTAATACATGGAAGTTTTATCAACATAACAAAAATCTCTTTTAGCCGTTTGTATTTAGTTATTCGGCAAACCAAAGTCGCAAAATAAATTATATATATTTATTCCATCTGAAATTAATAAGCTATTCAGTTTTAATTATTGAGAATATAAATAAATCTCGTAGGGATTTTTTTGCAATTATAGAAAACTCAAATCATAATCATTATATATTAAAATAACTTCGAATATTTAATGAAATGTCCAGGATGCGGTTATCAACGTATACCCGAAGCTAAAAGTCCTGAATGGCAAATGCTCTTATTGCCAAATTGTTTATCAAAAACATTCAAATTTTAACCAGTTTATTAATTATGAAATTCAATTATTATCTAATATATATCCCAAGAACGAGCAAATAAATGAAAATGGTAGTTATCTATCCCAAAGAATTTCCATAGGGTATCTTCTAAAATATAACAATAAAAGTATTATACAATGAGCGTATGCCATAGGCGGTTATATAAATCACTTCGCTCTCAAGGGAGGGAGGCATCCATTCAAACATATCTATCAATAATTTGGATTTGTTTTGGTTTTTTTCTTAATTACAGATTTGGTTGATTTTATCAATGGCGGCACACCTTGTGGCATAGAGATTGTGTTTTTTTTAATGGCTCCGTAATAACCCCAAAGAAGATGTGCGGCAAAACTTCGATAGGGGCTCCAATTCTTAGATCTCAGGTATAATTCTTCAGTTGAAGGACGGTGTGCAACACCATCAAGAATTCTGATTGCTTCTTGCAATGCTATATCTGCCGCCGGAAATACGTCGGTGCGTGCTTCACACCACATTAGATAGGCTTCCGCTGTCCATCGGCCTATACCATTTAATGCAAGAAGCCTGGCGCTAGCAGCTTCATCATCGAGATCTTTCAGTTCATCAAAATCGATCTCTCCATTTTCATGTGCTTGAGCAATTCCATAAACGTAGCGTGCTTTTGGAGTCGATAGACCATAACTCTTTAATTCTTCGATTGTTTTGGTGAGAACCTGCTTCGGCTCAACAATTCCAAGCCCGGTCTGAAGCCGACTCCAGATCGCATTTGCTGAAGCGCCTGATAACTGTTGCTCCAGTATAAGTCTTACAAGACCAGTAAAACCTCTTGTCCTAGTTCGCCAATCAAATATAGGTATGACTTCATTTGCTTTGGCAAGAGAAGGATCCAGAAGGCTTAGCGCTTTTCGAGCCCATTGGATTTCTAACTGGGATATTTCTTTAAACATAGCAAGGTCCTAAAGAAAATATTTATGGGTGAATAATTGAGATTTATAAATGAAATTTACAAATAAGCTATCATTTTTTTCGGAACATGATTATTAAGATAATGATTAAATTATAACGTAGATCTAATCGGTTGTTTGATTAACCCAGTCAAATTATTCACTGCTTTGATTTTATGCTGTGGTGCTAAATGCGTATTTCTTAAAGCTTATTGGTATTTAAAATCAATACCAACCCTAGCAAATTATGCACAATTTAATATTGTCTTAATTGTGAACACATATAATCCACCCAATATCCTCCTTAATATAAAGAAAATTATGTTTCGCTATCATTTCGGCAATGGCAGAAAAAAATCATTTATTGAGCTTCCTGATGGAAGTAATCTTGAGCCACACAGTACAATAATGAGTGAGGAAAGCTCTGAGGCTATTAATGATGCACGATCAGGTCGTAGTGGAACCGTAAGGCCGTTTAAAAACAGAATGAATGAAAGCCCAGTATCTTTAGCAGTGAAACATTCAATAAGTAAAAACTATGACTTAGAGCGCTGCCAAAGAGACTGTCGAATATGGAACAAAGTCTACCCACATTTACTTGCGCATGTACTCATCAACAAAAAAAACCCTAAAGAATTCAGATATGTAATGCCTCATCTCGGAATCAGTCTAGCCGAATTTAATCCCGCAACGATAGAAGAAAACTTGCAAATACAGTTAGTCGCTATAAAAGCTCTTAAGCAGTTGCATAGAAAAGGTGTCGCACATGGCGACATTAATCTGGGTAATATTCTGATTACCAAAGTGATTTCTTCCGGAACGATTTCCTATCAGGCATATATCATTGATTTTGAATCTTCACACACTACTGACGTACCCGATAGTGATACTTTAAAGTCAAGAACAAAAGATGACATTCAAAATAAAATGAGAATGGATATTGCAAAATTAGCTCACATCCTTAATTACTTTCATGATAAGCCTAAAAATGTAGAACAAATTGCCACTACTTCGCCTTTTTCTTTCTCGGACTCGGCCTTAAAAATTTCGAAAGATCGTTCACTAAATGCTAGTGGGGAAAAAGATAAAATTTCCGATTCAGTAGCGGTGAGTTCTAGTCTAGCCATTGATTCCATTCCCTTTGTTGGATCCACTGTGGCTTCATCACAGGATGAAGATTTGCAAATTGAACGAATAGAGCTACTTTCTCAAGAATTAATTTCTCCCGCTGAAGAAATAAATTTATTGATCGAATCTTTTAGAACTAAACTCTCATTGGCAAGTAAGGCTGTCGTACCTTTTACTGCTGAACGAACTGATACAGATCTCTCGAAGAAAGGAGTAGCTGAATGGATGCCCCTTCATTTTGGATCTATTGATGTGAACCATTTGGATGTAGACGCTCTTCTTGTGAACGCCTCTTATAGGCTAGCTCCAAGTATAACAGAGAGAATGTTGGCTCAATTAAAGCATACCATTTTTTTTAATAGGATTTTCTCTGAGAGAAGTATAGATAAATCGTTAGTAAAGGCTCCTGTTCATTTTTCAGCTGAGACTGTTCAGCAATTGAAACACAGTCAATTAAGTGGTTTTTTTACGAAGCGTTTTCCCTTAGTAAAACCTAGAGTTTATGATGAGTTTGATGCTGTAGTGCAGGAACTTAGAAAATCTGAAGATAATAATATTAAATTACCAGAATCATTCATTCAGTAACTAACCATAAAAAAAATTAGAATAGATAAACAAGTTATAGAATGCTATTTTTGGTTTAAAGACGCGTTGGCTTTATTACTCAGCAGTTGTTGTTCTTAAAAAAGTTCTCATACACCTGCCTTTCATTGAAATATATAAATATGAAATTAGCTGAGAAGAAAAATAATATTATTTACAAAAGGTTACCTAAAAATTACATTCTCAATTAAAAATCAATTTATTGTTTACATCCTTTACTGGCAAAGGCTTGTAAAGTGTTCAGGGAAATTTCGTACCTTCCTAATTGGAAAACTGCAATTCTCTCTCTTGTATATTTAGGAAAAGGGCGCGTGGAGAACAGGACTGAATAAAATCACTGATTTTATTCAAAACATATATGAATTTATATCTTTGAAGGGAGGGAGCATTCAAAATGGTTAAATTTTTGACGGATCCCTCAGCACGGCGTTCGCAAAGACGAGAATTTTACTATAAAACCCCTTAGCTTGAGGGCTATGGGTCAAAATGACCCAACCTACACTAGTTTTTTATCATTGCTTTAATTTGCTTTATTTTCTCTTCTAAATCATCAGGGACTAAACCACCGCCTTGAGCCATATCATCTCGACCTCCGCCTTTACCACAAAGATGCTTTACTAATTCGGCTGCGGTTGGCGCTTTACCAATAATAGTTTTACTTACACCAGCAATCACATTCATCTTTTGCTGATCTACAGTAAATAAAACCAGTACCGCTGGCTCTAGCTTAGATTTTAGTTGATCTAAAGTATTTCTCATTGTTTGATTGTCTACACCGTCTAGACGTTTAACTAGTAAATTAATTCCATTAATTTTTTCTACTTCACTTAACATATCAGCGCCCGATTTTTGTGCTTTTTCCTGTAAAAATCGTGCTATTTCTTTTTCCTTATTTTTATGTTCGAGTAGTAGTTGGGTTAATTTATCCTTCACATGAGGAGTCGTGGTTTTTAAGGTCGCCGCAATCCCATTCAATAAAGCTTGTTGTTCATTAATCCACACCAAAGCATGGGTGCCAGTTACCATCTCTATGCGGCGTATACCACTAGCAATTCCATATTCAGCAGTGATTTTGCATAAACCAATATCACCGGTACGACGGGCATGAGTTCCACCACATAATTCTTTAGAAAAATCACCGATAGTTAATACACGCACGTTCTCTGTGTATTTTTCACCAAAAAGGGCAACAGCACCACTTTTCTTCGCGGTCTCTATATCCATTAAATGAGTTTCAACCTCATTATTGGCGCGAATTTGTTCATTGACTAAGGATTCAATTTGTCCAGTTTGCTCGATGGTTAATGCTTCAAAATGAGAAAAGTCAAACCGTGCTCGTTCTGCGTCAACTAAGGAGCCTTTTTGTTGAACGTGAGGACCAACTATTTTCTTTAAGGCAGCATGCAACAAATGAGTTGCGGTATGATTTAAACGGATGGCATCACGACGATCTTTATCAATTTCAGCATGAACTTTTTGCTTTAGACTCAAACTCCCTTCGATGACTTCACCGTAGTGAACCACTGCCTGACCCATTTTTTGCGTATCATCCACTCTAAAATGAAGACCATTGCCAACGATAGAACCTTTATCACCAATTTGGCCACCACTTTCAGCATAAAAAGGAGTATGATTAAGAATAATAGCGCCTTTAGTTCCTGAGTTTAATTGTTTTACTTCGGCTCCATCTTGCAATAAAGCGAGTACCGTAGCTTCCAGTAATTCTTTCTCATAACCATGAAACTCAGAACAATGCTCCAATTGAGAGCTGGCATGATAATCCGTAGTAAATTGGCTTGCCGCTTGTGATTGTGCTCTTTGTTGTTGCATGAATTGGTTAAATTCATCCATATCCACCTGCAACCCCTGTTCACGAGCAATATCCGCAGTGAGATCTACTGGAAAACCATAAGTATCATATAATTTAAAGGCTACATGGCCAGGAATTTCTTTTCCATCCAAAGTTTGAATCTGTTCTTGTAAAAGACGTAAACCTTGCTCCAAAGTACGAGCGAACTGATTTTCTTCTTGAGCTAAGATTTTCTCTACCTGCTCTTTAGCCGCAACTAACTCAGGATAAGCATCCCCCATAACATCAATTAAGGGTTGTACTAACTTGGAGAAAAAGGGTGTTGCTAATCCTAATTTATTACCGTGGCGTACGGCTCGGCGAATGATACGTCTTAAAACATAACCTCGACCTTCATTACTAGGCATCACTCCATCAGTTATTAAAAAGGAGCAAGAACGGATATGATCTGCAATTACTTTTAAAGAGGTGTTATTTAAATCAATCTTGTGACCTAATTTTGCTATTGCGTGAATCAGATATTGGAAACTATCAATTTCATAATTATTTTGAACACCCTGTACCACTGCGGCAAGTCGCTCTAAGCCCATACCTGTATCTACTGAAGGTTTAGGTAAAGGATGGAGATGCCCTTCTTTATCTCTATTGAACTGCATGAAGACCAAGTTCCAAATTTCTATATAACGATCGCCATCCTCATCAGGGCTACCTGGAGGACCACCTGCAATGTTAGGGCCATGATCATAGAAAATTTCTGTACAAGGTCCACATGGGCCAGTATCTCCCATAGACCAAAAATTATCTTTTTCACCACAACGAGAAAAGCGCTCTGCTGATACGCCCATCTCTTTAAGCCAGATATCTTCCGCTTCTTTATCTTCTTTGTATACGGTGATCCATAAACGGTCTTCTGGTAAGCGAAGTACCTTAGTTAAAAAATCCCAGGCAAATTGAATGGCTTCACGTTTAAAATAATCACCAAAACTAAAGTTACCTAACATTTCAAAAAAGGTATGATGTCGGGCGGTGTACCCTACATTTTCTAAATCATTATGCTTACCACCAGCGCGGACGCAACGTTGTGATGTTACTGCTCGCTGATAAGATCGGGCTTCAAGTCCTAAAAATACATCTTTAAATTGCACCATACCCGCATTAGTAAATAATAAGGTAGGATCATTACCAGGAATCAAGGAGCTGGACTCTACTAAATGATGACCATGCTGGATAAAATAATCCCAAAAGGCTTGTCTAATTTCAGAACTTTTCATTATCTACTACTTACCTGTTAGTTAAGGGGGGTAATTATTAATTAATGGAGTTATTCTATTCCACTAAGAAAATCAAATGTAGCCTGGTTGCAATCAACCAGGCTACATATAATATTAGTTATTTACATTCTTTTACTACTTGAGAGATTATATCCATATCAAAACCGCGGTAAAGTAAAAAACGCTGTTGTTTCTGAATTTCTTGAAAAGATAAATTAATCTGCCCTTTACATTTTTTTTCCCATACATTGAGGGCATAAGTGAACCAATTAGGCGCTTCTTGTTTCATCTCTTTATAGACAAGTTCAGAATCAACACCTCTTTGCTTTAATTCCTGGCTGATTTTTAAGGGTCCATATCCTTGACGAATTCGAGAGCGAATATAGAGCTCGATAAAACGCTGATCACTTTGCAAATTAAGGCGTTGACAAGACTCTATCACGTCTTTTATCTCCTCTGGCTTAAAGCCTCTTTGTTTTAATTTTTCATTTAATTCTTTAGCGCTGTGCTCACGCCTGGTTAACAGGCGTAAAGCACTATCTAAAACCTTAGTCATCAATAGTCTCAAGAGTATCTTCACTCACTGGAGAAAGCAGTGCCGTACTATTGGTCAACAACTCCTTGCGAATTTGTTGCTCAAGCTCTTGCGCAATCTGAGGATGCTCTTTCAAGTAAACACGAACATTCTCTTTACCCTGTCCAATTTTCTCTTGTTTATAACTATACCAAGCACCTGCTTTTTCCATGAGATTTAATTGAACTGCTAGGTTAATAATTTCACTTTCACGTGAGATCCCTTCGTTATATAAGATATCAAATTCGGTTTGTTTAAAGGGAGGTGCCACTTTATTTTTCACTACTTTAACCCGAGTTTCACTACCTAAAACTTCTTCCCCTTTCTTAATAGCGCCAATTCGACGAATATCTAAACGAACAGAAGCGTAGAACTTTAAGGCATTACCACCTGTAGTTGTTTCAGGACTACCAAACATAACGCCAATTTTCATACGAATTTGGTTAATGAAAATCACGAGGGTATTAGAACGCTTAATATTTGCTGTTAATTTACGTAAAGCCTGAGACATAAGTCGGGCCTGTAATCCCACATGAGTATCGCCCATTTCGCCTTCAATTTCAGCTTTGGGTGTTAATGCGGCTACTGAGTCGATAATAATCACATCGACCGCGGCAGAACGAACGAGCATATCCGTAATTTCTAATGCTTGCTCACCAGTGTCTGGCTGAGAAACCAATAGTTGGTCAACATTAACGCCTAATTTTTGCGCATAATTAGGATCTAAAGCATGCTCAGCATCAATAAAAGCTGCGGTACCGCCCACTTTTTGACACTCGGCAATCACTTGTAAGGTTAAGGTAGTTTTACCAGAAGATTCAGGACCATAAATTTCAACAACACGTCCTTTAGGTAAACCACCAATTCCTAAGGCAATGTCTAATCCTAAAGAACCAGTAGAAATAGCTTCTATATCACGAGATATACTGCTATCGCCCATTCTCATGACCGATCCTTTACCAAATTGACGTTCAATTTGTGATAGTGCTGCTGCTAATGCTTTTTGTTTATTGTCTTCCATAATTGTTCCAAGAGTAAATGCAAAACAAAATTATCACACAGATGTGAGGAAGCAGCAAATTGATTCTGATCTAAAATGAGTACCGCTTTTATTAGGTGTTTCCTTTCTTAATTATAGAAAGAACGCCTTGTAAAGCTTCTTGAGCAGCCGCTAAGCGAATTTCTTGACGCGTCCCATGAAAACGTTTTTTTAACATTCTGGGAGAAAGATTACGAATAGACCAAGCAAAACATACGGTCCCGACTGGCTTTTCTATACTGCCTCCATCAGGTCCTGCAATCCCTGTTACTGCCAAAGCAATTTGCCCTACGCTGTGTTGTAAAGCGCCTGTCACCATGGCTCGAGCCACTTCTTTACTTACTGCTCCATGCTTTATAATTAATTCTTCAGGTACATCTAACATCTCTTGTTTTGCTAAATTACTATAAGTAATAAAACCACGTTCAAACCAAGCAGAACTTCCTGCTAAATCAGTTATTGAACTGGCAATCAATCCTCCAGTACACGATTCAGCAGTAACTAACTGCCAATGTAATCTTTTAAGCGTGGAAGAGACTTCTTGAAGTAGTGAAGGTAATGGAGTCATAATAATTTACGGGTAAAAAAGAAAACCCCATATTAGCATGGGGTTTTCCTTAAAAGCCAAAAGTCTTAGTGTTGCTCAGCTGGTTTTTGATCAGCTGGAGGAGTAGTAGTAGTAGTTGTTGAGTCAGTTGGTGTAGTGGTAGTAGTGGTAGTAGCAGCAGGTTCTGCTGGCTTATTATCTTCGCCACAACCTGTTAATACTAAAGACAGCAAGCTAGCAGCAGCAATCATCATTAAACGAGTCATATTCATCTCCATTATAATTTTTATTTAAAATCAATTTAATTCTAGCAAATAATAACATTAAGTGAAGGGTTTATCCTTAGTCTATAAAAAATAAAATAAAATTATTTATTAGAGCACTTAGTTAAAGCTGTAGATTTAGCTTTAGAACAAGGCATTCCTGGTTTAAGAACGTGAGGTTTTATATCAAGTAAATGAGCAACATAGAACTAGGAGTAACACTGTAATGCAGCTTAGTACGAGAGTGATGTAAATAACATAGCTCTATCCTTTACTGACTTAGCCTCCTGATTTTGATAAAATTCTCCCAGCCTTACTATTAAATGTGATTTTATGACTACTCATACCCCCATGATGCAACAGTACTTGCGCATTAAAGCAGAATATCCTGATATGCTTTTATTATATCGCATGGGGGATTTTTATGAGTTATTTTTTGAAGATGCAAAACGAGCAGCACAATTACTCGATTTAACCTTAACTCATCGAGGGCAATCTGAAAATAAACCAATTCCCATGGCAGGTGTTCCTTATCATGCTGTGGAAAATTACTTGGCTCGTCTTCTAAAAAAAGGAGAATCGGTTGCTATTTGTGAACAAATTGGTGATCCAGCAACAAGCAAAGGCCCAGTGGATCGTCAAGTAACCCGCATTATTACGCCGGGAACTATTACAGACGAAGCATTACTTGATGCCAAAAGAGACAATCTTCTGGTATCTATTCACCAAGATAAACAAACTATTGGTCTTGCCTGGGTTGATTTAAGTAGTGGCCGTTTTCATTTACTTGAAGTTAAGGAGCCCACGCAACTTTGTAATGAATTAGCCCGTTTAAAACCCGCTGAGCTATTAGTACAAGAAACGTCCCCTCTCTATCAATACTGCGCTGAATTTCCAGTAAAGTTCAGACCGGGTTGGGAATTTAATACAGACCAAGCGCAAAAATTAATTAAAGAACAATTCGCTGTTTCTGATTTATCAGCCTTTGGCCACCAAGAGTATCCTGTAGCCTTTACTGCGGCAGGTGCTTTATTAGCCTACTTACGTACTACTCAAAAGCAGGCCTTACCTCATCTTAATACCTTAACCATGGAGCATTCTCAAGATTATTTACAACTGGATGCGGCGACTCAAAAGCATTTAGAAATGTTTGAAAATATTCAGGGTGGTAATGACTATTCTCTAGCCTCTATTTTAGACAATACAGCAAGCACTATGGGAAGTCGTTTATTAAAACGTTGGTTGAGTCGGCCTTTAATGCAATACCATAAAATAGCAGCGCGTCAACAAGCTATACAAGAGCTGATTGCGTTACAACAACAAGCACTTATTCATGAACTAATGCGCCAAAGCTATGATGTAGAACGTATTGTTTCTCGTATTGCATTAAAATCTGCACGCCCAAGAGACTTAGTCGCATTACGCACTACCTTAACTTTACTTCCAGAATTGACTAGGCTTTTACAAGCTAATAACTCGTCCCTAATCAGTCAACTTAAAGAAGATGTTCGCCCTTTACCTTTGATTCAACAACTACTTGAAGCAGCAATAGTAGATAATCCCCCCATGTTAATTCGTGATGGCGGTGTTATTGCTCCAGGTTTTGATGAAGAATTGGATGAGTTAACGATGTTGAGCACCAATGCCCAAGAGAAATTAACTACTTTAGAATATGAAGAAAAACAAAAAACCGGTTTATCGACCTTGAAATTTGGCTTTAATAATGTTCAAGGTTTTTATATAGAGCTTTCAAAAGCACAGGCTGAAAAAGCACCCATTCATTATCAACGTAAACAAACATTGAAAAATGTAGAGCGCTATATTACTCCAGAATTAAAGGTATTTGAAGAAAAAGTACTTTCAGCCCAAACAAAAGCCTTAGCTCGAGAAAAATGGCTCTATGAGAACTTATTACTTGCCTTGCAAGAACATATCACCGAATTAAGTCATCTAGCACACGCTCTAGCTGAGTTAGATGTGCTTGCTAATCTCACTGAACGCGCAGAAACACTGAATTGGCATTGCCCTGAATTGAGCTCTAAATCAGGTATATCAATCCAATCAGGTCGCCACCCGGTCATTGAACAATTAGTAAAAGAACAGTTTATTGCCAATGATCTACATCTAGAGCCGGAGCAGAATATCTTACTTATTACTGGTCCGAATATGGGTGGAAAATCGACTTACATGCGACAAACTGCATTAATCGTGCTAATGGCGCACATTGGTAGTTTTGTGCCTGCAAAAAAAGCAATTATTGGTCCAATAGATAGAATTTTCACTCGTATTGGTGCTAGTGATGATTTAACTTCCGGTCGTTCGACTTTTATGGTCGAAATGACGGAAACAGCGCAGATTCTGCGACAAGCAACAGCACAAAGCCTCATATTAATCGATGAAATTGGTAGAGGGACTAGCACTTATGATGGAATGGCTCTAGCCTATGGTAGTTGTGCCTATTTAGCCAATACCATTAAAGCCTACACTCTATTTTCCACTCATTATTTTGAACTCACCGATCTTCCTAATGAATGGCCTTGTATTAGGAATGTTCATTTACAAGCAGCTGTAGATACTGGCCACATTACTTTTTTATATAAAGTAGAGCATGGTCCGGCAAGTCGTAGTTATGGTCTTGAGGTCGCAGAACTTGCGGGTATCCCCAAAGAAGTTTTAAAACTTGCTCATGAGCATCTAAATCATTTAAATCAAGGAGAAAAAATGCAATTTAAAGCGCCAGAAGTTGCAATAAAACGCCCAATTTCACCGGCTCTTGGTTTATTAGCCAGTATTGATCCAGATTCTTTGAGTGCCAAGGAAGCTTTAGACTTAATTTATAAATTAAAAAATCTGGAGGAGCTCCATGCTGTTTATTAATTTTTTAAGCTCTAAATTTCAATGAAACTACTGATTGTTGTCTGCCTATTCCTTGGTATTTCATTTCAGGCTATAGCTAAGTCAAGTGCTAGCTTTATTATTAGCGGGGTTAGTGATAAAGCCTTAGCGAATGTTGAAAAACGATTAGAAGAAGTACAACAAGAAAAATCATTAGCAAGTAGCACTCCTGAAGAGCTGCGTTTACATGTGCTTAATGCTTTACAACCTTTTGGCTACTTTAAAGCACAAGTCAGTGTGCGTATTGTAGGAGCAGAAAAAGCGGTAATTAATATTAGTCCAGGCCCCTTCACTTATATCACTTCTCTAGAAATAAAAGTAAGCGGCGATGGAGCAAACAATCCACTCATACAAAAAACGCTAAAAGAAATAACGCTCCATGTTGGCGATCCCCTCTTAATGCCAGATTATAATAAAGCAAAATTAAGTATTACTAATACTGCCGAGAGTTTGGGATATTTACATGGAACCTACACTAAGTCAGAAATAATTATTAAAGAGAACAACACCGCCCAAGTCACTTTAATTTTTAATACTGGCCCCCTCTTCTATTTTGGTCAGGTCCAATTTAATCCTAGCAATATTCGCCCAGACTTGTTGCATCGCTTTGTTCCTTTTCAGTATAAGCAAACCTACTCCACCGATCTTGTACTGAAACTAAATAATGATTTATCAAGCAGCGGCTATTTTAGTTCGGTATTAGTCAAGCCACAAATTACTGACTCTCAGACTACTGTTCCTATTGATGTGCAATTACGTCCCGTGCCTAAATACTCTTATAGTTTAGGTGCTGGGTATGGAACTGATACTGGCATTCGTGGTCGAGCGGGTTTATATGTCGTGCCAGTAAATGAAAAAGGGCATAAATTTAATGCTATAGCCCAAGGCTCTTTCACGCAAAACGCGCTACAAGCCCAATACCTCATTCCAGGAAAAAATCCCGTAACGGATCAATACAATATCACTGGTAATTTTTCTAACTTAAATTACAGTAGCGGCTACAGTAATGCCTATCTTTTATCTCTCGGACAACAGCATAATTTAGATTGGTATAAACGCGCGCTATCACTTAATGCCTTATATGAAAGTTTTAATTACAGCCAACAACCCAACAGCTATGAATTTATGCTTTATCCTAAAGCAAAATGGACCTTCAGAAAAACAACTAACCCTTTATTTTCACCCACGGGCTATAGCATTTCTCTCACTGCTTTGGGTGCCAGTAAAACATTTTTATCTTCCAACTCTTTTGCGCAAGGCTCTTTAGACGCAAAAGCTGCGTATATGATCAAACCAATCAAATTACGACTTTATGTGCACGCCCTTCAAGGAATAACAGCGATTAATGACATCAATCAATTGCCTTTATCACTCGCTTTATTATTAGGGGGCACTGATAACATGAAAGCATTTAGCTTTAATTCAATAGGCCCAGGTAAAACTATTAGTTATGCTGGTTTTGAATTACAAAAGGAAGTGGTTAAAAATTGGTATGCCATTGCATTTTATGACGCTGGAGATGTTTATAATCCATCGCTTAAATCCATTTTATATGATGCAGGAGCTGCTGTAATGTGGGTTTCTCCTATTGGTCCTATTAAATTAGGGCTGGCTCAAGAGATAAGTCAAACATTTCAAAGAGTAGGTAGTAGTCCTCGTTTGGTTATTAGCATGGGACCTGATTTATGAAAAAATTAATAAAGAGAGTGTTCTGGTCTCTGCTTTTATTATTTACTTTAATTGCTTCCCTATTATTTTTTTTCACTTCTAGTACGAGTGGTTTTAATAGCTTAATTCGCTTCTCTGCTTTTTATTTTAATCAAGCTATTGAAGTGCACGATTTAAAAGGACGCATACGCGATCGTGCACAGATCAAAGAATTAAATTATCAGTACGATAAGATTCATATAAAAATAAAAAACATCGATCTCGCTTGGACCTTCAAATCACTATGGGATCATGATGTAACAATAAAACAATTTCATGCCGATTCAATAGAAATTAGGCAACAAGATACCGTAATTACTTTACGGGACGTTAAAGGCACTGGCTTAATTACTAAACAAGCGATAGCAATTAAGTCCTTGAGTTTTAACTATTTGGGTTTGAATATACTTAGTGACTTAAACCTTATGAATCAGTACCCCTATTCCTTTTCTAGTACTATGAGACTTCATTCTTTAGAACAATCAAAAAGCGCCCCCACAGGCGTTTTGAGTATTGGCGGAGATATCAATTTAATTCATTGGTCTGGTGATTTTAGCGGTTTAGGATCAATTTCTTTACAAGGCACACTAAGGAATTTAAATCAGTTAGAACAAATAATTAAATGGCGCGATTTAATAAATTGGCCTAATTCAACGAATCAAGAAATCTTAAGTAAGGAAGGAAGAATTACCATTACAGGAACCTTGCCAAAACTTAAGATAGAACTTAGCTCTAAAATTAATAGGACTCATCAAGATCAATGGCAAATTAATGGCCTAATAAACGGTACCCTACCCTGGGCTTGGGATTTTAATTTCAATATTGTTCAGCCCTACGATAAATCAACAAAACATGAAGGAATTTATACTAGTCTTGCCTTAACGGGTGAATTAAAAAATCCCAATCAAGGGATCCTGAATATAAAAATTGCCCCTGGTCATTATCAAATGCCACCAGACAGTCTGCTAAATTCTTTGCCCTTTCAAGAAGGGCTTATTACTGCCAAGCTCTCATCACAAGGGGTACTCGGTACAGGTTCTCTCAAATTAGATAAGAATAAAAAATTTACTATGAAGTTTAAATTACCTCATTTTAATCTAGCTGAAGGACTAACTAAAAAACAAACTGTTTCTTCGGAATTAGTACTTGCGATGAACTCTTTAGAGTTTTTGTCTGTATTAATGCCTGATCTTAAAAATCCTAAAGGAACTTTGCATCTGACTTTAAGTGCAAATGGCAGCCTCAGGAAACCCAATATAGAGACCCAAATAGTACTTAATAAAGCGAGTGTTGAGCTACCTAGTTTAGGAGTTAACCTAAATTCTATTGAATGCGCGCTGAATGGAAAGAAAGATCATTGGGAAGGAAGTGGCTCCCTGCGCTCTGGAACCCAATCCTTAGTAATGAAAGGACAGGGCTCATTACGGCCTCAGCTGACTAGTGACATTACTCTCGAAGGCAGCAATGTACCGCTCATCAATACCAATGAATATCAAATTAATGTATCACCCAAGTTACAAATAAAATACAAGCAAGATTTATTACAAATCTTGGGATCTATCGTAGTCCCTCATGCAAAAATAAAAATACAGTCTTTTTCTAACAGCATTGGCTTATCCAGTGATGTTATTTTTGAAAGCAAAGAAAAAACCTACTCCCCCCCTATTCGTAGCCAAATAGATATACAAATACAAACTGGCGAGCAAGTCGAACTTACAGCCAAAGGATTGCATGCAACTCTTGCTGGAACAGTAAATATAAAGCAAGCGCCGCAAAGCACTATGAGTGCCACGGGTGAATTAAACGTAGTGGAAGGTGAATATAAGGCTTATGGACAAAATTTAACAATAGAACAAGGAGAACTTTTCTTTACTGGAGGTGCTATTGATAATCCGGGCATTAATTTACGTGCTTCAAAAACAATAAACACTTCATCAAACACTATTTCAGGAAGTAATCAATTATTAGATTTTAATAGTAATAACATTCAAAACGCCAATCTTCGCGGTAATATTACTGTTGGCGTTGAAGTTACGGGGCGTTTAACTAATCCAGAAATTCAATTATTTTCTACCCCAGCTATTCTTTCGCAAGCAGATATACTTTCCATGCTGGTTTTAGGACGTCCCGCAAGTCAAGCGAATAAAGCGGGCGGACAATTGCTCTTAGCCGCAATTTCATCCATGAATTTAGGTGGCAACTCCAAAGGAACTCAACTTTTAGAACAACTAAAACAAAATCTCGGAGTTGATTTTAATGTAGAAACTAACAGTAATTATAATCTATTGACTAATACCGTTAGTGATAAAACGGCCTTTGTGGTCAGTAAATCATTCTCAAAACGAATTAGCTTAAGTTATAATGTGGGTCTTTCTCAAGCAGATCCTAATGTAGTAACATTAAAATATTTGCTCAATAAATTTTTTAGTATTCAGGTAAGCTCTAGCAGCTCGAGCAGTGGTATTGATGTTTTGTATACCTCAACTAAAAAATAAATTTTTATTTGGTAACCGTTCATAGTGAAATGATAATCTTGAAGAAAGGTTCAAAACGGTTTACTTTTGTTTCTAAGGAAAATAATGAATATACCATTAAGATTAAGTCGTTTACGCAAAACAGCGATGTCTAGAGCCTTAGTTAGAGAAACTCGTTTACACCCGCAACAATTCATTGCCCCTTTATTTATTAGTGAAATGCTAACAGAAGCCAAAGAAATCAAAGCGATGCCTGGCCAATTTCAACTAAGTCTGGATTGTCTTCCAAGAGAAATAGAAACGCTAACGGCATTAGGTATTCCAGCAGTATTGTTGTTTGGTATTCCTCAATCTAAAGACAGTTGCGGCAGTGAATCTTTTAATTCCAATGGCATTATCCAAAAAGCCATAAAAAAAATTCGCTCTGTAAATAAGGAACTATTAATTATTACCGACCTCTGTTTTTGTGAATACACGGATCATGGTCATTGCGGGGTATTAGAAGGACAAGCTATTGATACAGATAAAACCTTAGAATTACTGGGTAAACAAGCGATCAGTCATGCCCAAGCAGGCGCTGATTGGGTTGCCCCTAGCGGTATGACCGATGGCATGGTAGGCGCTATTCGCCAGGCTTTAGATAATGAAGACTATCAACATATTCCTATTTTAAGTTACAGTGCCAAATATTGCTCCTGTTTGTATGGTCCCTTTAGAGAGGCAGCGCAAGGAGCACCTCAATTTGGAGATCGTAAGGCCTATCAAATGGATCCAGCCAATAGTGAAGAAGCCTTACGTGAAACGGCTTTAGATCTAGATGAGGGCGCTGATATGATTATGGTAAAACCAGCGGGTTTTTATCTCGATATTATCGCTAAAATGAAACAACATTTTCCTAAAGTTCCACTCTGTGCTTATCAAGTAAGTGGTGAATATTCGATGATCAAATGTGCTGCGACCAATCAATTAATCAATGAAGAGCAGGCGATGCTAGAAAGTTTAATAGCCATAAAACGTGCGGGTGCAGATTTTATTATTTCCTATTTCGCAAAGGATGTCGCAAGAGTATTACAAAAATAATTTATCTGATTTCTATTATAAACTGACTCAATATTCCTAGGTGTTTTAGGACAATATTGTAGTGATGAAAAGGCACTGTTTTAACTGTAGCTAGGCGCAAGATAAGAGCGTCATTATTTGGCTCAGATTGAGTGGTTCTTGACATTAAGCTTGCCTCAAAACCTATAAAGCCCTATAGTAGTTAGCGATTTTACAGTGATAATCTCAATGGAGAAATTTTAATGAAGTTAATGCTAAAAAGTTTATCGGCAATTACCTTAGGCTTAAGTACTTTTGCTGCTTTTGCAACCCCTACACATTTGACCACTCATAATAATACTACGGAGGAATCTAATGCCTTTATAGCAGGTGTTCCTTCTCCTTACCCAACAGCGCCTAACAAAACTCGTCAAGTATTTTGGAACCTGGTGAAGATGGCTTGCTATGGTCATACTCCAGATAAAGATAAAAATAAGTGCGAGGCTACAATAAAAATGGCTACTAATACTGCAAGTCCAATAACAATTGGTACTTTATCTATGGATCTGGCAACAGGTGATATTAATCCTAAAGAATTATCTGCAAAAGGTTATACTCTTACTGTTAATGGTTTGGGTGAAACTACTATTACTAAAGATAACGATTAATAGCTATGGAACAAGACTGAAAAGCTGGATTACAATAGCTGATATAAAAAAAGCCACTTAAGTGGCTTTTTTATTGTTCAATAAATTACTTAGTTGCGATAGGCGCTGGCTGATCAATAGCCCATACAATCTGAGCACCTACTAGATCAGCACTAACAGACCCTATAGCGTTCACGCTATAAGTAGAACCAGGAGCTAACCCATCAGTTCTATTAATGCTAGGATCACTAGCTGCAAATAAATGTGTATAACCCACATCGACCCCCAGATTCGCTCTTGCTTGATAATGAGTACCTACTGAAAGAGCCCAACGATCGGCATCAGGTAAACGAACGTCTCGATCTATATTATTAGTTGGAGATTGATCATAACCACCACCAACACGAAGCATCCAGATCTCATTGAACTTATAATTAGCACCAATAGCAGCTCTCCAGGCATCTTTGTAGTTTTGGGGAGAGTTAGAGCTAACTGAGACCTGACTTACAGTACCGATTTGACCAGGGATATTAACAGTAACATTAGGAGCTGCTACGTTATTTAATTGAATGTTATCAAAAGAGCTCCAGCCGGTATAAACTACAGAAGCTAATAATGCAACCTTCTCATTCAAATCCTGATAAGCACTCAAGGTGAGAACATCAGGAAACTCAATTGAATTACTGGTTAAATTATTATTAACTATTGTTGATGAAGGAACTACAGGGTTAACCAATAAGAGAGGATTAGGTGTTGCTAAAGGCCCAGATAATTGACTATAGCCATTAAATTTATGGCGCATCTTAGACTGATAATTTAAACCTAGACGAGTATGATTGTCATTGAACATTCCCATCGCACCGAGGTGATAACCAACGCCAAAGGACTTACCTTTATTATAACTTAGAGTATCATCAGCGAAAGGATCTGCACCTACTGCACTTAAAAAAGTAGGAATACCTATCATGCGATTAAATTTAACCCGCGCATATTGTAAATCTAAACCAGCCCCCACTGAAAAGTTATTCGTCAGTTTTGCACCTAACTCAGGAGAAAAGTTTGCAGTAAGCAACTCACTGAAGGTAGCCTCGTAGCGAACAGGAGAAGCTACTCCCCAATCTGTAGATAAGCCAAAGGGAGAAACAACACTAAAACCAAAAGTTGCGTTTTCTCCTAAAGGTAATGCATAGTGAAAAGAAGGTACAAAAGCATTTTCACCACCTTCTATTCCAGAAAAAGACTGAGGATAATTTGTTGTTATTGAAGCTGGAAATGGAGGAGGTAATCCTGTTGATGATACGGTAGTAAAAGTACTAGTACCTGTAAGTTTAGAGCTAGGAAATACTCCGACACCACCAAAAACAACTTGTTGTTCTCGTATTAAAGGCAAACCTGCAGGGTTATACCAACCGGTAGAAGCGTCAGCCGCTTCAGCAGCAATACCAGCACCATAATTACCTATGGCTGCAGCACTACTTTCCGTATATAAAGAAAAACCACCTGCATGAGCAGCACTAGTAGCTAAAATACTTAAAACTGCGGTACTAACTATAGTTCTTAGGGGTTTGTGCATGATATTCACTCTACACTCCTTATTAAAAGTACTTTCATTAATCATTAACTATGATCGATGATAAAGGAATTTAGGTTGATTTCAAATGATATACAAAATTATTTCTTCAATAAATTCAATAAATAACAAATTTAAAATCATTATGAGATAATAAAAACCACGATGAACAATATTTAAAATAAAAATATGACAGGACTTACGAAAAACCCCAAGGCCGAGGCAAAAGCAGTTTTTAATGAGAGAGTTTAGATAGACTAAATGACCGAATTAAAAACTGCTTTTAACGAAGAGATTGGGTATTTTTCGTAAGTCCTGTAATAATATTTTACTTGACATAAATTACCAAATTTACTTAATGTGCTTAGAACAGGGAGCGTATTAAGTAGGTATGTGATGCCAATCAATGCTTCTCTATTTGGGCATATTCAAAATGATGCATTTCTTTCAGGTACTTATAAACTTGAAGGACATTTGTTTAGCAATACGTCTACTTATCTAAAAAATTATTTAGAAAGTTTAAGTGGGTCGGGTACTCTTGTAAGCTCTAAATATGTTCAGTTGTTAGAGGATTTGAACTATTTAGTCTGTATTGAAGGACGCGTTCAAACAACAATCACCCCCGAACAAATAAACGACCATATCGAAGCTATTGCAGCAGATATCGTTACAGACATGGAAACTCTTAGTCCAGGGAAAAGACTGCTACTTCCTGGCGGCTGGCTTGATGCTGAAGGCGGGCACTCCATGATTTACGAACTTATTCGTAAAGACTCAGCCTATTTTTTTATTGTCTACAATTCCGGCGACGGTATTATTTACCACGCAAAGAAATCTGCTAAAGAAAAAGAACTTTATAATCCGACAAAAACCTGGTGCATTCCTTTACCCTCTACCCCTAAAGCTAAAGAAGAAATAAAGCTGTTCATTAATCGCTTATTGAAAGCACGATTAAAAACAAACGAAATTCAAACTTCTATGTCTGCTCAAAAGTTGTATGAAGAAGTTTTGCCTAGCATTGTCTATGCTGGTGGAGAGGAACACACCACTCCTATTCCGAGTTTTGGATATACAGCAGGTCAGTTTTCGGGTACCTGCTCCCAGCGCGTTCTCCATCAAATGCTGAAACTTAATTCCATTTCCCTACTTGAATATCAGCAATTCATTTTTAAATTTAAACTACATGCTTTAAAAGACTATAGCCATTTGTGTTGCTCTGGAGTTGAGCCTTTTAACTCAGCAGTCGCAGAACAAATCCTTTTGGCTATTGAAAATAATTTAAAGATATTAAGCAGCGAATTGTTTACCGAAGATCAAACGGAACTTTATTTTCAAGAGTTAAAGGAATTAAAAAAACAAATAAATACAACGCCACTGCCGACTAAACCTAGACCGGCTAGAATAGAGGCTTATCCTAATAATTTTATATGGGATCAAGACTTTGCTTCTCTTAGTACCTCAGGAGGAAGTTATAGATACAATCCACCCCCAACTATTAATGTACCTTTTAATGAGACTAGTTTTTTAAATGAGCTGTCGGAAAGTATCTTAAAGATTAGCAGCATCAGCGATCCGGCTCTACAATACATCCAATTAGAAAAAGTACTTCTTTCTTTACCTCTTAGTGTGACAGGTGAATTTGATACGCCCCCTTATACACGCCTTAATTCGATAGAAGAGTACGAACGTTTTTATCAACAAATAGAACAAGTACAAAAAATTCTGCTCTCTTTACAAAAGACCTGGCTTCAAGAGGCACAAATAGCTAAATTAAATATTTTGGCCTTAAGCACTCTTGCTTTACAAACTGATATACACAATGTATTGAATAAGAAAAAGCGGCAGCCTTCTTTCCAGCATTTTACTAATCAAACCTTACAATCCATTATTGCCAATCAAAAAAGAAACCCATTTTGGGCAACTAACAGCCCTCAAATGGATGAACGTTTTCACAGCTTACAAAATAAATATGCACCTCAAAAGCTTGTATTCGATAAGGAATTTTATAACTATTTCAAAGAAATTCTAAATACTGAGCCAGTTCTTAATGATGAATTACAACGATTATTTACTAAAGATTTTGGTAGCAATATAGCAGAACTATATAACAGTATCAGACATCATAAACTCGAATCTTTATATATGCTGTCTTTGCATATTGCAGGAACTCAAAGTCTTGACGCTCGTTTTAATCCCTTAATTGAAAAAATTAAAGCTCATATTGCTTATGAAGGAACGTTAAGAGCGGCTATTAATCCCTTTTTTACTGTTCAATACAAAGAAGCCCCTTATATTACTCCAGAGATAGTCTTAAATTCATTTCGCGTTTCCTCCCCTTTATACCCTACTTTTGTTCCCTATCAGGAGCTCTCACAAAAGCTCATAAAACATAAGTATTCCCTCTCCCCTTCTCATGCTAAGAGCGCCTTAGAATCTGATGTTCCTTCAACCTATTCCAAATCCATTGAAGCGCGAACAGCAAATCACATTCAGCTTCATCCCGATGTAGATTTTGAAGAGCAGGCCCAATCACAAAACATAACTCATAAGGATATTATCGCACGCGATTATTTTCACTTAAGAGCTAATCCCAATATACAAATTGCCCTTACTTTAGATTATTTCAAGCGTAATGTAGATAAACTATCGGAACGCTCTAATCGACTGTATTTAGAAGCAAATTTGTTTCAACCAGGATTACTTAGAGAAGCCATTAGAAAAAAAGGCTTTTTTTCTCAATTTGATGAGTTTCTCGAAACATCTCTTCGTTTTTTTACTCAACATGGTCAATATACGCCTGAATCTTTATTTTTCTTAAAATTAAATTTTCTTGCCAGTAACTATCTCGCTTTAAGTGGAGCTTCAGAAGGCATAACACGCTTAGAGAACATTCAAAAAGAAATTCAAAAACAATTAACAACGAGTACAAATCCGGAGGTTATTTATACTTTACATTATTATTTTTTTCTTGCCACAGCAGCAAAAATAGAAGCAGGCCATCTTAACTCAGAGGAATTAGAACTTGCTTTGAATGCTTATTTTTATATTCAAAGTCATACACAATCATCATTTATCGAAGAAAGCAGCTCAGATAAAAATGACTTTGATTGTGCGGTTGCACGTTTTCAACTGACTTTATCTCAAGAAAATCAAAAATATTCCTTCTTCCTAGAAAGAATCATTAGAAAAGCACTTATTGCCAATAATAGCTTTTTGAAAGACTTAAGATTAAAAGGCAGTTTTCCTCTTTATGATTTAATTACTTTTACTGGTAAAAGCCTTTATCAATTTAATGTAATGCTCGGGAAATTATTTGAAAACAATTTAGCCCGCAGTGGCCTTCCCTTAGTCATTAAAAATCATCCTTTGATCCAGCATCTACAATTATCACAACCCGAAGAATGCTTTATCTCTCTTGATGGAATTTATCTTTATCTAGTTCACAATAAGAAAAAAACAAAACTCTTTTATCATGATAATAATTTAACCATTCAACAATACTGGACGATTGATCATGGGGAGCAACTTTATGAGCTACAAGCACTAAGTTCCAATCATTTAGCCCAACATGCTAATAAGACCATTAAATCCGTTCTTAATGGATTACCTACTATTCTTTTAGATGGCAGTACCGATTATTGGCGCTGCCTCAACTCAACTACAGAAGGGATATTAGTACAAAACCATAAAGCACTTTATAAAATTACCGGCGACACAATTACCCTGTTAGATGATAAGGGAATAGTTACCCCCTTCTTACTAAAACCCCTAAAAAGTCCGTGGGCCTCACTATTAACTAACTTTGAAAGTTCTCAATTCTTATTACATCATCAAAGTAGGGATAGTGCTTATGTTGAACTACCACGATTTAATCTTCGTTTTACACGAGTCCATCATAACTTAACGCTTGCAGAAACAAAGGAAGAAGTACTTAACTGCCCATCGCCAATTCATCCTAGCGTCGCAGGCTTAGTATTAAAAAAAGATAGTCATCAACGTGTACTTATTCCTATAGCTCGATTTTATGCCACAAATAATGAGGCTGAAATAAGTGAGGTATATCCTGTAATCCATGATACTAATGGAACTATCGCAAAAACTCATATTGAAAAAAATTTAAAATGCTTACAAAACAAACCCTTATGGCATTACAAAAATAGTGAACGTTATGTTAGTTTTCGTCTAAAAGATGACGAGCCCATTGCTGATAATACCGCAGATGCTCTTTATTTAGCCTATATTTATCTTGCAACTAATCAAACTAAAAAAGCCTGGGCTGTACTAGAGGATTGTCGGACTCGTTTGGGTGGATTAACAGGCTCACCTGCTGAGCTGCAATACCTTTCTTGGATTTGTAATGATGTTCCGCATATATTAACCGGACTGGAAAAGGAAACAAAAAAAGCAGTTCGTAGAACTCCGCCTTACATGGCTTGTAAACTTAAAGCCCTTAGTATGCTATGTGATTACGTATCACAAGATCATACTTTTAAAATACCTTCTCCAACTGGTGATAAAGATACAGCTAATTTCCATTGGGAAAAAAGACAATATGATGATCAAGTTAGTTTTCTCAACTCCCTACCTTCAATAATTTATAAAACCTTTACTCGTTTTCAAGCAATGCGTCGCCATCTTGATGATTCTTATAGTTTATCTGGGACTGAACGCAAACGCCTACTAAATCATTATCAACAAACTCAAGAATCCAGTCTTGCGCCTCAAGGTGCATTAGCTTATGAGTGGATGTTGTTAAATCTTGAAACCTTACAACAAGAACATCAAACCTTATTAACTCTTAAAAGCACCAAATCACTTTCTGAGGTCGATGCGCAACGGCCGCAACAAATTGAAAAGTATTTGAACACTCTAAAGCCCATAATAGCAGTTTCAAGTGCTTTGCAACTAAAAACGATCAACCTTAAGTTAGCTGCTAATTGCCGTATCAAACAAGCCCATCTTAGCAAAGATGAAATTGAGAGCCTAAATGCTTGGATATATAAGCTTCCTGGTAAAGCATGTTCGGAAGACGTCCTAGATGAAGCAGTTGTAGCCTTAGGATCTACAATAAGCGAAGGAACATTGATTACTCACTTCCCTGCTTATTTACAAATAATGCTAGGTACAAATACAGTCCGCAAAAAAGCCCTTTTAGATTTTTGTACTAAAACATTAATAGCCGAACGTCATATTAGCTTAGAAAATCAGTCAACTAATAGAGCTCTTTTTTGCAATATTTTATATCGGGCTGCTCATAATAATGAGCAAATAGCCAGTTTAAGCGCTCCCTTTAACGTTCATCAATTAACGTTAAAAAGTAGCAGCTATTATGTTCCGCCACTTTCAGTGTATGAAGTAGTGGATGTTTATAAAGATATTTTAGCCACCCCTCAAGAGATTTTAGATCAACATAACGTAGCTCCTAGCCTAGCCGTTTCTTCACTGACTTCAACTTATGTGCCTGTAGCACAAAATATTGGAAAAGGTACAAATCTCGAGTTTTTTATCAATGAATACAATGAACTACAGCAACAACATGAACTAGGTCATGAGCAACTTATCAAAAGCATAAATATTAATTTAATAGACTTGATTATAGCCGAAGAACAAGCAGGTAAAAATCAACTTCAGTTAGAACAGCAGCAGATTGCACTTGCTCAAAAACTAATGAGCGACTCCCTTGCTTGGAGCCAAATGGACGCTCTAATCACGTCTATTGAACCAAAAATACATTCAGCTTCTTTAGTATTATGGAAAAAAACCTTAAATCTTGCCAATGAAGGTCCTGAGGATCGACAGCAAATGCGCTTATGGTTGATGGAGCAAGCAGCCAAAAAACGTACTATTTTGAGCAAAGCAGATTTATATAGCTTGTATACTAAAGCAGATCTGAATTTAACCATTGAAAAAACTGGTTTAAGCCTGAAAAAAGCAGCAAAACTCCACGAACTTATGCATGATGCTTTAGCACATGGGATTCAATCCCAGATGGTCCAGAAAATTCAAAAGGCCATAAGCAAAGCAAAACATAGCCGTGAAGCTAGAGATCTTGTTCCTGCTTTAGATTTATTAGCCAAAAAAGTTATTCCAGGTCTTGATTCACCCGCAATAGTACTTCTAGAACATGAAGAAGAACTGATATTGCGACCACGGCAAGTGAGTGCTTTAAAAATACTATTAAAAAAAACGACACAAAAAACCTTTAAAGAAACTGTAGAAAAAATAATTCCTGGCGGAGGTAAATCAAAAGTAATTTTACCAATCGTAGCCGAACAAAAAGCGCAAGGAACTAATTTAGTAATTGTAGAAGTTCCGCAAGCCCTATTAGCTACAAATCATGTAGATCTCAATCGAAGCTCCCAACGTTTATTTGGTAAAACAGCCTATCGCTTTGAGTTCAACAGAGACAGCAATAGCTCCTCTAAACGTCTAGAGGAATTATACAATAAATTTATAGAGGTCATGACTAGCCGCAGTTATATAGTAACTGCTGGTGAGTCAATGCAATCGCTTGAATTAAAATATTTAGAGTTATTGCTTTCTGAAGGTCCCCTCGACGAGGAATGGGAAAAACAAATTTATTGGTGCGACAAAATCATCAATCTTATTCATCATCATGGTGACGCGATTATTGATGAAGTACATCAAGGCTTGTGGATCAAAAAGAAACTTAACTATACTATTGGCGAGCAAAAACCGCTTCCTCAAGCCACCATTCAAAATGCAATTTCCTTATTTCAATACATTGATCCCCATTTTATTAAAACAGCTCCTTTGCTGAATGAGGAATACAATTGGACACCGTTTAAGCATGATCTAGCAAAAAAACTACTGAAAGAGACAAATAGTCCACTTCATAGTTTTGTTAATTTTGCTGAAAAAACCTATGGTTCTGCCGTTATTAAGGAGTTATTTGATTATTTAACCAACACGGGTGACCAGCCTAAAATAATCCAAAAGGCTCCAGCTGAAATCAAGGCCGCATTGGCATTTTTTAAACAACAAATTAATACTCTTTTACCTGCAACCTTAGTACGTCGTTTAAATACAAATTATGGCGCCTCTAAAAAGCCAAACTTAAGCGCTATTGAACAAACTTTAGCTATCCCTTATGAAGCCAATAATATTCCTAATGAGCGTAGTCGTTTTGGTAATAACCTAGAAGCCATTAATTACACCTGTCAGATGCTTTTTATTAAAGGCGTAAGTAAAGAATTATTAAAGGAATACCTTGCACAATTGCAGGAAATAGCGCTGCAAGAACTATTTAAAAATAAGCATTTGGCTCGACTGGATGACACGCCTACAGCCCAAGGATTTGCCCTATTATGGCCTGATTTAGGTTTGACTTTAAGTCAAATAAAACTCGATAATGAACAACAAATAAATACCCTTCATGAGCGTTTAAAAGATAATAAAACGCTTATACTGGATATACTGCAAAATCAAACTTTAAAGCATATTCCTCGTGATAGCAGTATTATCCATAGTGATTCATTTAATCACGTAGATTTATATCATACCGTTCAGGCAGTATCAGGCACTCCATCGAATCACACGACCTATCATCAACGACTTGAATACGATAAAACCTCTTCTTTAGGAACTGATGGTTATATTATTGAGTTGCTTCATCATAAGAAAACAGCAATTACTCATGTCGATTATGAAACGCCCACTCAATTTATTAGCCATATACTTACTAATTCTCAAGAACCCGCACATTGTCGTGCCCTTATTGATATTAGAGCAGCTTTTCAAGGTATAGATAATTTCACAGTAGCAAAAGAATTAGCTGCTTATATTCTTAGCCACCAAGCGCAATTTAGTACCCCACTAAAACATGTACTCTATTTTAATGACCAGCAGGTCTTATGTGCTATTGAAGTTAATAAACCTGAGTTACCTATTATTCTTAAAACTACTGATGTGAATGAAATAAATCATTTACTCGGTTCCACTCCTAATGAACGTTTCACTTATTATGATCAGGCCCGTACTTTAGGTACAGATATTACTCAAGATGAACAGGCACATGCGCTTGTTTTAGTAGATGAAAAAACGTCTTTACAATCCTTCTTACAAGGTAATATGCGCATGAGAGGTTTGGGGCAAAAACAAAGCGTTGAATTAATAACCCCAACAAAATTGAGTGGAATAACACGAGCTGAACTTGTTAAAAAATTCTCTAAAACAGATCGCCAAACACTGTTAATGGATAATTTATTTGCTGCTAAAGGACAAATGGCGAATATAGCAAGACGTCATTGTCTTAACATCATACAAGATCTTCCCTCTGAGTTGGCAAAAACTAAAGCAGCTTTAGCGCAAGCATTTAAATTATTTTTTGTACATACTCCGTCCAATGATCTCTTTGAATTGTATGGGGCTTTAAGTAAAAAACAACCTACTGAGCAGATACTAAAACAATATAAACAGCAGCTTCTAATTTTATGCACCCAGGCTTTTACAACAGGAGCTATTCCTTTATCTGACTCTGATCTTAATAAAATGTCTTTGAAGTTGGATGACATAATCACTAAAGCATTAGTTCATTGTATGTCTGAATATGAAAATAGTATTAAGGATTTATCAACTGAAGTTGAAGCACAAAAAGAAGTTCATAAGGCGACTCAAATACAAGTTGCTACTATTAATGAATTATTTGATCCTACTTTAGAAGAAAGCAAGCCTGTTGTATGGAAAAACTATGCCTTATCCACACTTTTTAGCAATCTAAGTGAGTTAAATAAGACTTCCATAACAATAAATACAATGCATTCTCCAATAAAAGCCCCTCTTACTTTGTTTTCAGAGCAACTCCGAGTAAGTAAAAGTTATGCAGAAACTCATATCAAACAAAAGAACTACTTAGATGCCTTTTTAAAACCGGCATCACTTATTTGGTATCATATGGAATCCGGTGTACTCCATGCGATGATACTTACCCCCCAAGAATTAGAACATCTAAAGGCTCATATTGAAGCCACTCCAGGCAATTGGGTCGCTACTACTGAAGACACACTTATTTGTGGGACACAAACTGATGGAGTTCACCTCACAAAGCAGTACCAAGCGCTTCGTGAACAGGTTCGTTTTTTTAATGGAGAATTTAATTGTTTTTTAAATCCTGAAACTCAATCCGAGTGGCTAAACGAACAGACTTTACAAAAATTAGAGTTTTTCGAACATCACATTCTTCCTTTCCGTCCTGGTTGTGAAAAAAAATTACAGGAATTAAAAGTTCTGCTGACGCAATCAAATATTGAAGGCTTTGCTTATATTGCAGACCATCCTTATGAAGATCTCACTCTCTTTGATTGGGAAAGTCTCTTTCCTGAAACCAGCGTGGCTCAAGCTGAAGACTATAAAAAAATGGCCAATGCTTTTCTCGACATCCATAGTAATTGGCAAACAAGTATTCCTAGTTTAACCACCCTACAGCAAAAATTTCGTCTCCCTTTAAAAAGTCTTAGTTTTGTTAACGTCCACCTAAGTCATTTGCAGAAATTTAGTTCTTTGTTAGAAAGCATAGGAAAAGCCTCTTTAAGCTTAGGTAAGCTATTAATTAATCCTGATGAGAGAGTAATTCTAGAGCATTATTTAGGCCAGACCCTAGATAATTTTTATAAACAATACCCCAATAGTGCTTGTGCTTATATTGATCTAATCGAACGAGTATCTCGACATCCTGCTCTAAAAAATTCTATTGAATTAATAAACAATTTACAGCGAATAGCTCATCTCACCAACTCAGTGGAGATACTGTGTAAGGTATTGGAAAGCCCTGTGCTTAATAAAGAAATTCTTTCTAGTGTGCTTTATTCTCCTATTAAAGATCCAGCTCTTACTGATAAATTATTAAGCCTGCCTTTTAAGCTATTCACAGAAGAATTGATAGCAACTTTAATAGTGCGTTGTGAAAGTGAAAAACAACTACGTGTGTTGCTTACCCAAGACAATTTATCTTTTAGAACTGTTAGTTTATTACTGGAAAAAAATCTTAGTGAGCGGCAGATATTAGAGCTTTTACCCCATGTAAAAGAAAACCAAATTCTTGAGCTTATTTATTATAAATTGCAAAATAGGAAAGAAATTAGACAGGCAATTTATAAACATCCCGCGCTTAGCTCTTCTAATTTATTATCAATAATAAATACGGGAATGCCATTCGAAGAAGAGTTATTATCCATTTTAAATAATCCAAAATCACCAATCGATCCTCTTGTCTTATCTGCTGTTGTTGTTAGTCCTTATTATAAAGAACCAATCTTACTTGCAGTAGCGAAGCATATGGAAGCAGACTCCACTGTCATGGAAAAGATTGTAAATTACTCTAAATGCCCCCCTAGCTTATTACTACAAATAATAGAGGCTAAGGGGCCTTATATTGAATTTGAGACATTAAAAATTATTGCCAGAAAGGCTTATAATTATGCCCTTTATGATGCTTCTAATAGAGAACAATGGGAAGAGTGTGCGCTTCGCAGTTTTGAAGCAATTTATAAAAGAGGTACAACTAGGACTTATCTTAATTCTAATCAAGGTTTAACCTTTATCTTTTCATTAGTTAACCTATTTGATTTGAAATATTGTCCTCAATTTGCTATCAAAATACTCAAAATATTAAAGCAAAATATTAGCTTTAAACTACCTTTTGAACAAATGATTGGGCATGCCGATCCTGAGGAAATGAAGATACTTGTTGATTATAATTATACAGGCCCTCTACTTAGCTCATTTTTGGAGCAAATATATGAAAAATGCAGTTCACCCGAATTAATAGATTTATTCATAAAACGACCAGATCTTAGCACGACCCTCTTCTTAAAACTCCTTAATAAAACAGACCTTACAGAAACACAATTACAAGTCTTAATTAATAATTCTAACAGCGATATCGTGCTTGAAGCAGCATTTGAACATCCTAAAGCTACAGATCTAGTGAGAAAAACCATCTATTTACATCCTCATTTTTCTGCTAAGACACTAACATTTATTCTAAGAACAAAACCACCCAAGGAAGAGGATTTACTTGTTTTATTGCATCATAGTTGCTTTGTGATCGATACCGATGTTTTACAGCAAATTAGTCAAACCTACGCCTTAAGTGAAGCGATTCAACTAGCTCTTGTTACTCATCCCAAAACTAATGAGCGGGTTATCCTCAAGATATTAGACAGTTATTTTAGTTCACCTCAATTATTTTTAAAAATTCTACAACAAACGCAGGTGGCTATTAGTTCTAATTTGTTACTAATTATGGCTAAAAAAGCCTTTGCAGCCCTTGAGCAAAGTCGTTTAAAAGAACGTTGTGAAGATTGTCTCGTTGAGCTATTTAATCAGTCACTAGAAATAGATGCTGTAGCACCCATGATAGAGTTAATTCAAAAAAATTGGCTTAGACCTCAATTGGCATTAAAAGTACTGAAAATATTTAGTCCCCGACTCCTAAAAGAGATTAATCTTCCTTTAAACGATATGGCGCTTTTAGCAGGAAATGGAGAACTGACCAATCTTATGCTGCTCACTGTTGATAAAATACTTGATACAGAAAGCTTATTATCACTGAGTGAAAAATGTAATACAGAAGAACTAATTGAACTATTTTTAAGACGCCGTGATCTTGATGAACCCTTATACCTTTCTATTCTAAAACAAGAGGAACTAAGCAGTGGGCATTTACTAGTAATCCTAAAGAGCTCCAACTTAACGCCTTTAGTTTTTAATTCTATTTGTGCACATCCTAAAGTAAATAGAGAGGTAAGAACTGTTCTCTACCATCATAGATTAAGAAGCTCTAAATCATTTTTTACTATTCTAGATAATAGTGATTCAATTGAAGCAGAAGAAATTTTATTCATTTTAAATTCTTTTAATGATTTTCTAAATGCTCAAGGATTAAAGCGTATTGCAGAGTCCTTCTTAAAAAATCCTCAGATTTTTATGGCCTTATTGATCCATCCAAATACTTCTGAGGAACTAATGGGAAATTTATTAACCACGTCCTGGTGTTCTATTCCATTATTAAAAACAATGATCGTTCAAAAAGGGAAAATAATAAATCCCGCTAATCTAAAACAAATAGCACAATTTGTACTTAATCAATATCCTAACTCCGATGAATATAAAGAATTAGAAGAACTTTTACTTCTTATTTTAAACTTAGCTAAAGAAAAGAATTTCTCTGCAGAAATTAGTTCCATAATTAAATCAAAGGAATTGATTAATAGCTTTTTGGGATTAAAAATCTTGGCTATTTTAGGATCTTCAGCTCTTGATCACTTGCCTCTTAGCAAAATGATAGAGCTTGCTAATCAAGATGAGTTGGAACTCTTCTTACAGCCAGAAATTCTTGCTTTATTGTCCGAAAATCTCTCTTTATTATTATTTTCAAAATGTAATAATAGAAAATTGCTTAATTTATTCTTGCAAAAACCCCATCTTAGTGATGAATTAATGCTCTATATTCTGCACCATCCCTTATTGGAAAAAGAACAGTTTTTACTGTTGTTGGAACAAAACCCCATTGGAGATGGGCTATTAGGAGCCGCCTTCGTACATCCTCATGCTGATGAGGATGTATGTGATAAAATCTGTCGTCATCCCTCATTCTCTGCCACCAATCTATCTGATTTTTTAGATGATGATTTACTATCTGATTGGAATATGCTTTATCTTTTAAATACTCCAAATCACGCTGTTAATACGAATAACCTAGCTAAAGCAGGCTATAAATTTGCTCATCATTCTGACATTCTTTATGCTCTTGCTCATCATCCTCAAGCAATGAATTTAGGAATAGTAAATCAGCTTACGCAAAACATATTCACTCTTTATGAGCAAAAAAAGAAAGTAGGTTATTTAGATGACTGTTTAGTCCATCTTTTTAAAAGTTTCATCCAATTAAACTCTACTCGATCCGCGCATGAGTTTATTAAAAAAAATAATAGATTAATTAGCCCTAGACTCGGATTGAGTATTTTATCTCTTTGGGGGGCCTCTCTACTTGCTTATTTACCTCTTAATCAAATGATTGAGACGGCACATACTGAACAAGAGCTTAATCTATTAATTAATCTTCCGGAGCTGAAATACTCCGAGTTGAAAAAATTAAGTCGAAAAAAACTATCTACCCAACAAATTAATCTATTCTTAGCTAGGAGCGATATAAGCCCTGATATAGCAAAAAGTGTACTAGAAAAACCCGAATATAATGGCCAAATTGGGAATTGGCCCTGGTTAACTCCAAGCCAACTTATTCATACTCTTTCCCATACCAGAGATTTTGCAAGCTTTTCTATTGCTCTTCATCATAAAAAATTAAGCATTGAAGAACGTGAACAATGGTTCAGAACAGAAACTCAAGAATATAATAAGTTAGAACAAAGAACGCAGGCTTCGCCAAACCGCCATCAGCAATTAATTCTCGCTATAGAAAAATTAAGGATTAAAGCATTCACTAATGCGCTTAAAGCAATGACTAAAGATTCATATAAAGAGGTTGCGAAAACCACTTTTGAATTGTATCAGCAATTGTCTTCGCAAAAAGAACAAATATTTAAAGGGCACAACCAAGGTATTAACTCTATTGTTCTCTCCATCAAACATGCAAAACCAGTTCTGGAAACTCATAGAGGTAACAAACAAATTATCTTAGATATCCTCAATGTCTTATTAACAATAGCAACTTTTGGTCTTAAAACTTATACAACAAGAGACTGGCGATTTTTTAAAGTAAATACTGACAGTTTAACTGTGGCTAATAATATTAAAGACTGTATTGATCAATTTCAGTCACACACTCAATCGCTACTTGAATTAAATTAAAAAATTTATAATAAATACTCTTGTGCAACCGCTTTAGTCCATGCTAATCTGTATTAATTTTGAGCGGAATTTCTATGGAACAAATCGTTACAAAATTTGGTGGTACTAGCGTTTCTTCCCGAGCCACATGGAATAATATTGCAGCAATTACCCAAAAGCATATTAGTGCAGGTAAACAACCTGTTATCGTTTGTTCTGCTTTAACCCAAATCTCCAATAAGCTTGAAAAAGCTATAGACGCAGCCCTCTTAGATGAACATCATAGTATTTATGCTGAAATTGAAAACGGTCATTTAAAATTAGCACAAGAATTAGAGGTGAGTGCCGAGCTCGTCAATGCTGAATTATATCAATTAAAACAGTGGCTTACAGGTATAGCTCTATTAAAACAAGCACCAGCTAAAACTCAAGCGCAAGTTTTAAGTTTAGGTGAATTAATGATGACCCGTTTGGGGCATGCTTTTTTACAAAAACAAGAAATTAATACCAAATGGTACGATGCTCGTGAATTATTAACCAGTACCCATTCTTTAGGTGGTGATTTAGTCAACTATCTATCCGCACGATGTGACAGTGAATACGACTCACAATTAGTAGAAAAATTTCTATCCAGTGGCGGACAAGCAATAATAACGCAAGGTTTTTTTGCTGCGAATAGTGAAGGAGAAACTGTTTTATTAGGTAGAGGCGGCTCTGATACTTCTGCGGCTTTACTTGCAGGAAAATTACACGCCTCTATGTGTGAAATATGGACTGATGTTCCCGGTATTTATACGGCCAACCCGCATCAATTGCCTCATGCTCGCTTATTAAAACAACTCAATTATGATGAAGCACAGGAAATTGCGTCTATGGGCGCCAAGGTACTTCACCCTAATTGTATTCCGCCCGTACGAAGAGCTAACATTCCTATGGTCGTTAAATTTACCCACATGCCTGGACATTCAGGAACCTTAATTACTAAAGATATTGATGAGTCTGCCCCGCTTATTAAATCCATTCAGGTAAAACACAGTATTTTATTAATCTCTATAGATACCTTAAATATGTGGCAACAAGTTGGATTCTTAGCTGATGTCTTCACTGCCTTTAAAAAGCATGGCTTTTCAGTGGATCTTCTTTCTTCTTCTGAATTTAACGTAACCATTTCTTTAGATACTAATGCCAAGCTCAGAGACCGACCCGCTATTAATGAGCTTTTAGCTGATTTAAATCAATTTGGCAAAGCAAAACTTATTGAGCCTTGTAGTGCGGTTAGTTTAGTTGGACATCACATTCGCACGGTACTACCTCATCTTGGTCCTGCTTTAGAGGTTTTTGATTCAAAACAGGTTTATTTAATGTCTTTAGCTTCTAATGATTTGAACCTTACCTTTGTAGTGGATGAGTCTCAGGCCGATAAATTATGTCAAAAATTACATCATTTGCTGATAGAAAATAATCCACAAGTGTTTTATTACTCTAAAAGTTGGCATGAAGAATTTGGAAAACCACATGTACGACCTACTCCTTGGTGGGAAACAGAGCGTGATCGCCTGCTTACGGTAGGTAGTATGCATTCACCTTGCTATGTTTATCACAATGAAACACAGGCTCATCGTGCCCAACAATTATTGGCTTTAAAATCCGTTGACCAATTATTTTATGCCATTAAGGCCAATCCCCATCCTTCTACCCTAAAAACTTTAGAAAAGGAAAGCATTGGTTTTGAATGCGTTTCTATTCAAGAGTTAAAACTCGTATTAGAGCTGTTCCCTAATATTAATAAAGAACGGATTTTATTCACGCCCAATTTTGCCCCAAAATTTGAATATGAATATGCTCTGAATGTGGGTTGTTATGTCACTATTGATAGTCTTTATCCTTTAGAACACTGGCCTGATTTGTTCAAAAATCGAGAGGTCATTATACGTTTAGATCCGGGCACAGGAGCAGGTCATCATAAACATGTATCTACTGGCGGAAATGAATCTAAATTTGGTATTACTCAAAATGACATAGGCCAAGTTTTAGATCTTACTCAGAAACATCACATTAAGGTTATAGGATTGCATGCTCATTCTGGTAGCGGCATTCTCACTATAGAATTATGGCAGGAAACGGCCTTAATGCTTGCTGAATTAACCCAGCAATTCACTGATGTTCGCGCTCTTAATTTAGGAGGAGGTTTAGGGGTTGTAGAAAAACCAGGCCAAAGCCCTCTAGATTTTGCAGCATTAGACGCCTCTTTATTGGCAGTTAAAACACAACATCCTCATTTACAAATCTGGCTTGAGCCTGGACGCTTTTTTGTTTCTGAAAGTGGCGTAATCCTTGCCAAAGTAACCCAATGCAAAGAAAAAGGTAAGGTTAAATTTATTGGTATTGAAACAGGCATGAATTCCTTAATAAGACCCTCTCTCTATGGGGCTTATCATGAAATTGTTAATTTATCTCGTTTATATGAAGAAAAAGCCGTCTTTTCTCATATCGTTGGGCCTATTTGTGAATCAGGGGATACTTTAGGTTATGACCGTTTATTACCGGTAACCAAAGAAGGCGATATTTTACTGATTGCCAATACTGGGGCCTATGGACATTGCATGAGTTCGAATTACAATTTAAGGCCAGCTGCTGAAGAAATAGCCTTGGATTAATATGACACTCATTGATGGAACACAAAGAACCAGGGCAACGGATCCTAAAGCCTCTTTTATTGTACAAGCACCTGCTGGGTCGGGGAAAACCGAAATTCTGACTCAGCGTTATTTGCGCCTATTAAGTAGCGTAACCGCTCCCGAACAAATTATTGCGCTTACCTTTACTCGTAAAGCTGCAAGCGAAATGCGCGAACGAATTATCTTAGCCTTACAACAAGCCGCCGCGAAAAAACCAGCAAATTCGGCTCATCAACAAGCTACTTTAGATTTTGCCCAAGGTGCACTAGACCATGATGCCCACTATGAATGGAATTTATTACAGCAAACTAATCGTTTAAAAATTATTACCATCGATTCTTTATGCCACAGTATTAATCATGCCATTCCTTTATTAGACCAGCAAATTGGCTACGCGCAAATTACAGATAAACCAGAGCGACATTATCTTAATGCCGGACGCCAGTGCATTAAATTTGCGATTGACCATCCTGATTATCAATCTGCAATAAAAACCTTACTTCTGCATGTGGACAATAAACAAGAACAATTGCTGCGTTTATTTAAAGATTTATTGATGCAACGGGATCAATGGTTATCACCGCTTTTTCAAGCACGTATTCAAGACAAAGCTACTTTTGAACAGGCCTTAGAATTTATTGAGCATCATGAGCTTTCTCGCTTTAAAAAAAGTTTGCCTTTAGAGCTTGCTTATCAACTTGTAGCGCTGGCTAAAGAACTAGCTCAAGTTGAAAATAATCCGGAGTCACCGCGTTATATTCTTAATAGCTGGCAAAATTTTAGTGAAACAACGCCTGAAATTGCAAAAGGCTTATGTCAACTAATACTCGGTAGTGATCAGAATATTCGCAAAAGCTTTGATCATCATGTGGGCTTAAAAAGTGGTTCTTGTCCTCCCGCCCAATACAAAAAGCTTAAGGATGAAAGCAAAGAATTATTACTTAAACTCAATGACTACCCTGATTTCCACACCGCTTTATTGCAAGTTAGTCAACTGCCTAAGCCTGAGTATGATTTAGAGCAGTGGGAGGTATTACAAGCCCTATTTCGCCTACTTCCGGTACTTGTCAGTTATCTCCATATTTTATTAAGTGAGAATAATGAAGTTGATTTCACTACTATTTCCCAACAAGCTTTAGCAGCTCTTGGTGATGCAGATAATCCTACTGATCTGGCTTTGTATTTGGATAATGCTATTCACCATCTCCTAATTGATGAGTTTCAAGATACATCCATTACTCAATTTGAATTACTCACTCGACTAGTCCAAGGTTGGCAGGAAAATGACGGAAAAACCCTATTTATAGTAGGTGATCCCATGCAATCCATTTATCGCTTTAGACAAGCTGAGGTAGGTTTATTTTTTCGCGCAAAAACACAGGGTATTGGGCCCCTAATGCTCAATTCTTTACAACTGCAATGTAATTTTCGTTCTACTGCAAACATTGTTAATTGGGTTAATCAACATTTTGCACATGTTTTTCCACGAGAGGTTGATATTGAATCCGGCGCCGTCTCTTTTCATCCTTCAGCGCATGTTCTCAGTGAGCAGCCCTTAAGTGCGGTATATGCTGTTGAATGCGCTAATCGCGAACAAGAGGCAAGCTATTTAATTGAACGAATTCGTGATGAATTAGAAAATGATAAGCAACAAAGTCTTGCTATTTTAGTGCGTTCACGAAGTCAATTACCCGCGATTATTAAGCTCTTACGTGAGCATCAGATTGCTTATCAAGGTACTGATATTACCTTATTAGCTCATTTAATTCATTTACGCGATGTATGGTCTATCACACAAGCTTTATTGATGCCGGCCAATCGTTTGGCCTGGCTCGCTTGTTTAAGAAGCCCTTATTGTGGGCTAATATTAAGTGACCTACATGCTATCGCCCAATTTAATACAAAAATTTCTATTTATAGTAACTTATTACAAATTGAGAGTATTCCAAATTTAAGTGAGGATGGTCGTATTCGTGCAGGATTTTTCAGTCAAGTGATGCAAGAAGCCTTGTCTTTACGAGGCCAAATTCATTTATCGGATTGGATCAATAATACACTTAAAAAATTACATATTGAGATTATTCTTAATCAACAGCAATTAGGTGATTTAGAACAATTCTGGACTTTGCTGGATCGTTATGATGAGCAAGGTCGCTTAAGAAATATCAATGAATTTCTTGCCGAATTAAATAATCTTTACTCACAACAAACATCCTCTTCACGTTTACAAATTATGACCATTCATAAATCTAAAGGCTTAGAATTTGATACGGTATTTCTCCCAAGCCTCGGTGCTCAATCTAGCCGTAGGGATACTCCTTTACTGAGATGGCTGAAATTACCTAGCGAGCAAGAAGATATTTTCCTTGTTTCTCCAATTAAGGGAGCACATCAAGAGCAATGCCCCTTGTATGATTATTTAGGCGCCCTAGATGAAGAAAAATCACAATACGAAGCTCAAAGATTATTTTATGTGGCCGTAACACGGGCGAAAAAACGTCTCTATTTACTCGATGGCTCAGGAAAAACATCGAAAAAATCCTTTCGCGGTCTACTAAAACAGCAAGAGTTTACCCTTTATGAACCTGAGCATGATGGAGAAGAATCAGCGCTTCCCCTACCCCAGCTAACTCAATTACCTTTATCCTTTTATCTTAGTCCGCCATTAAGCCATACTAGCCCTCTAAACACGATGTCCGAATTACATTTAGGCATTCCTCGTTTAATAGGTGTTGTAACGCATCGCCTCTTACAATGGATTTGCGACAATCATCCCAAGACTGTCAATGACTTACCCTGGATTTTAGTAGAACAAGAATTAAATAAATTGGGTTTAGACAAAGAATCTAAGGACTTTACTTTAAGCACTATCACGGAACAAATGACTCGCTTATTCCAAGATCCCATCGGCTTATGGATCATTGCTCCCCAACAAAATGAACATAATGAATATGAATTATTGCTTGAAAAAAATAATAATCTAGTCACTCGAATTATTGACCGAACCTTTGAAGACCGTCAGCACTTATGGATTATTGATTTTAAAACGGGTAAAGAAGATGGGACAACAGAAGCAACATACCAACAACAATTAACTGAATACGCCAATTATTTAGCTCAACACAGCACTTTATTAATCCAATGCGGTCTTTATTATTTAGCCACCAATCATTGGGTACATTGGCATTATGAACCCGAACTGTCTAAAGTGCTTTAATAGAAAATGTGAATACTTAGGCTGCAAGATAGTAGAAATAGTAATAGTGCCTAAGGTATGATTGCTGTTTTTACTTTAAGGTAAATCCATGAGCGCTGAAGCGATTATTAATTCTCTGGTAGATTCTATTGTTGAGCCCTTTCTTGGTCTTAGTGGAAAGGACATGGCATTGAAATACACCGTAGAAATGGATAGTCACTACATTCATCTTACTATTACAGCAGGATTTCCTTCGCTTTTGCTAGAAAAAAATTATCAAAATCTAGTCCAAAAAGCGTTAGAACAACAATTTCCTAAACACAAAAGCACTGTGAGCATTAAACAATTTATCCGAGCACATAAAACTCAATTTGTGGGTAAAGGACTACGCGGCGTTAAAAACACGATTGCTGTTGCTTCTGGAAAAGGTGGGGTTGGTAAATCCACCGTCACGGTTAATATTGCCGCTGCATTGGCACAATTAGGTGCTCGTGTTGGTATTTTAGATGCCGACATCTACGGCCCCAGCATTCCTCTTATGTTAGGCACCAAAGGACCCGTAGAAATTGCTGATGACTTTTATTTACCTATTGAAGCCTATGGCCTACAAACGATGTCGATTGGTTATCTGACCAATATGGAGCAGGCTTTAATTTGGCGTGGACCCATGCTTGCAAAATCACTAATTCAAATGTTAGATGGCACGCGCTGGGATGAATTAGATTATTTATTTATTGATTTACCGCCAGGCACCGGAGATATTCAACTTACCTTAGTACAAAAAATTCCTCTAACTGCAGCGATAGTAGTAACAACACCGCAAAATGTGGCCACCTTAGATGCACAAAAAGCATTAAGTATGTTTGCAAAAACTGGTATTGATGTATTGGGAATCATAGAAAATATGTCTACTCACTGGTGTACCAATTGCGGTCATGAAGAAGCGATTTTTGGTGAAGGCGGAGCCAAAGAATTATGTGAAACGCAGCACTCTATTCTATTAGGACAACTTCCCTTGAATGGAACCGTGCGAAAAGAATGTGACAATGGCCTACCTGTTGCCAGTCAAATTGACCAAGACATAGCAAAACCCTTTATTAAAGCAGCGATGCGAAGCGCTATAGAACTTTCTCAGAAGCCTATTAATTATGCGGATAAATTCCCAAAGATTGTGGTGGAATAAAATTCCTAACCGTTCAGTTACCCTCCTGAACGGTTATATAGGGTATTTTATGAGCAAATAGAAAAATTAACATCCCATAGACTTAGCAATAGTTAATACTGGCACGCTTGAAGGAGCTAATAATCGTCCATCCGCTGCGAGCCATGGAGAGCCGAAGGCGCGGGCGAGTAGTCCCTGGTAGCCTTAGGGCCGGATGTTTTTCCGCAGGGAAAATATAAGGCCATACGAAAAGGCGTCAGTCATTGGGGAGCGTAGATTTTGAGGCCCGAAGGGGGAT
>CANJQE010000002.1 GCA_947476305.1 Legionellaceae bacterium | reverse complement strand
TTTGCCTTACTGACTTATTCCCTTGCTCAAGGATCTCTACTGCTTTTATTTTAAATTCTTTTGTGTAGCTGTTGTTGCTCATCATAACTCCTCGTTACTTGGATTATACCCATTAAACAAGGTGTCCTGTAAATCGAGGGAGGTTCACACTCTTAAGATAAGAGTTTTAGCGTTTTTTGTTTTTCTCTTTAAGTTTTTTTCTTATTACAAATAATGTATACTATTTTGTTTTTACATTTCTTTTGTTTCTATTTTGAGTTTTGTATTTTAATGGGGTCTTTATTTCTCAGGCTCAAATTTATTTATTAAATAAACAAATAAATACAACTCTTAATACTCTGTTAAGAATGTATGTGTACAATAGATTTCGAACGGTTATGTTCTTGTTTTGTTCAATATGTGGTTATCAAGAACACCATGGAAGCGTTCTATGGAGAATTAGATAACTGCTTTGTAAGGGAGATTTAGTCATGCTAATTTTGACTCGGCGTATAGGTGAAACATTAATCATTGGTGATGATGTGAATATTACGGTACTGGGTGTTAAGGGTAATCAAGTTCGTTTAGGAATTAATGCACCCAAAGACGTTTCTGTACATCGCGAAGAAATATATTTACGTATACAGCAGGAAAAAGAATCTGATGATTCTGTCGAAGTAGTATAAAATTTTCTCGCAGTTCATCCAGTTCCGGGTACTTAAACTTATCCGGGACGAACTTCTCCTAATTTGTCTTTAAAGTAGTATCTCCCGAAGAAAGAACATGTAAGCTCCCTTCATTATCTCGAAGAATAAGTTGACCCATAGGATTAATACCACAAGCCACTCCTGATAAAGATTCTAAAGATTGAGTTACAGTAATTGTTTTACCGATTAAATAATCGTATTGATTCCATTCATCCATAAAAAACTGCAGATCTTTATTAATAAACTGAGAAATATAATTATTTAATTGAATGACTAAATTGGCAATTAACTGATTACGATTATAAAATTTTTGTGATAACTCATATAAAGAGCACCAAGGTTTATCAGGCAAGGGATGATGTTCCGTATCAGAGTTTACATTTAAACCGATACCAATAATCACTTGAGCTGTTGCATTAGATTCAGCGATTATTTCAATAAGACTACCGCAAAGCTTTTTATCATTCCATAAAATATCATTAGGCCATTTTATTTTTATTTCTGAGGTATTAATGAATTTTTGTAAGGTAGCTACTATAGCAAGACTAGTAACTAAGCTTAGGCCTGAGAGTTTTGCCAGATCGCATTGCAATTTCCATCGACTTGAACAATAGATGTTTTCACCAAAAGGGGAGTGCCAATTTCTACCAAAACGTCCTCTGCCTTGAGTTTGTAATTCTGCACAACATAGATCTAAGTCAGAACTAATAGCTAGATCTTTTAAATAGCGGTTAGTTGAATCTATAGAACTAAAGAGATGTAAGTTAACAGCGTTTGTCCATTGTTCTTTTTGTAGTTCTTCTTTTATTTTTTTCTCATCAAGGAGGATTAGCTCTTGTTTTAATTGATACCCTTGTTTAGGAAAACTAATAATGGGAACGCCCCAGTCGATAAGCTGTTTGATTTGTTTCCAAATCGCAGAGCGACTAATACCTAATAGCTGCCCTAATTTAGTGCCACTATGGCATAAACCATCACCTAGTATTTCGATTATAGTGCGTTGTGTTGAGTTGAATTGTACCATCGAATTTAAAATATTAAACAAGCGCTCTGGTGCATTTGAATCACACCATGACGAATTTCTCTGACAGTGGGATGATGACATAAAGCCCCACTGCAAGCTACTTTAGGCATAAAAGATCGTAACTGCCAAGTAGTATTATGTAAGGGATCCTCTACTAACTGTTTTGTGGGAAAAGTAGTAGGTACCGTAAATTCTTTAGTAGGATAAGATAGTCCTAAACCACAGGCTTTTATAAAGGCTTCTTTTTGTGCCCATACATGAAAAAACAAAGCAGGTTTTAATGCAGTCGGCGCTTTATACAAATCCTTAAATTCCTTTTCAGAAAATAAAGTTTTAGCAATTCCTTCATAGGGTCTTGCTGAATACCGTTCAATATCAACACCTAGCGGAAAATTTTTACCTACGGCAAGTAAGGCTGTATCTTCAGTGTGACTTAAATTAAATTGCAATTTTTGTGAGTTAATTACGGCGGGCTTTCCTTGCGCATTATAAGTAAATTCTAATTGTTCTGGAGCGGTGTTAAGGTAACGAGATAAGATAATTCGTACCGTAGCTCTGCTGGTAGCAAAACGGCGTTTATGCTTGTCAAAATAAAAACGATTTGCTCGTGCTTTTTCTTCTGGGTTCAATAATTGATCTGCAGCATGTAACTCTTGTTCGAGAGAAAATTGCCACAAATCAATGCGTGACTCATTAAGCACACAATGCTCGCTGTTTAAAGGTGTAAATCCAGTTATTGTCATATGTTTTTGTTTTGAACTAGCGTGTATTAACGGTTAAGAGTATCATATACTCTGATCTTTAATTCAATACAGAGTAACGAATGAGCCGACAATTTTTGGATTTTGAGCAACCTATCGAAGAGTTAAAGCAAAAAATTGAAGCATTGCGAATGGTAGGTAGTGATAATACAATTAATTTAAGCGAAGAGATTGCAAGACTTGAGACAAAATGTGAAGAATTAACGGAAACTATTTTTTCAAATTTAGAGCCTTGGCAAATTGCTCAGATGGCTCGCCATCCTCTACGTCCTCAAACTACCGATTACATTGAGCGTATATTCACAGACTTCCAAGAGCTGCATGGAGATAGAAGCTATTCTTCTGCCCCTGCTATTATTGGTGGTATGGCACGCTTGGATGGTGAACCGGTTATGGTATTAGGACATCAAAAAGGTAAGCGCACTAAGGAAAAGGTTTATCGTAATTTTGGTATGGCTCGTCCTGAAGAATACCGAAAAGCATTACGTTTAATGAAAATGGCAGAAAAATTTAATTTACCTATTGTGACTTTTATTGACACTGCAGGTGCTTATCCAGGAATTGGTGCTGAAGAACGTAATCAATCGGAAGCTATAGCACGTAATTTATTCGCTATGTCCCGTTTTAAAACCCCCATTATTTGTATTATTACAGGTGAGGCTGGTTCTGGCGGCGCTTTAGCTATTGGCGTTGGTGATAGTATATTAATGTTGCAATTTGGTATTTACTCAGTGATTTCTCCAGAAGGCTGTGCTTCTATTTTATGGAAGGATGCTACAAAGGCCAGTGAAGCAGCCCGCGCCATGGGAATTACAGCAGATAGAATTTTAGAAAATAAAATAGTTGATAAGGTTATTTCTGAGCCTTTAGGCGGAGCCCATCGTAATGTCGATGAAATGGCAAAGCAGGTAAAAAATGTATTAACTTCTGAGCTAAATGTATTAAAGCAGATTCCTCTTGATGAGCTAATTGAGATGAGATACCAAAAATTTATGGTTATAGGTGCCTGTGATTAGGTGTAAAAATAATAGCTTATCAATAATGGATTCTATACCTGAACAGCATGACCCATTAACTTCAGTTCCGCAAGAAGAAGTAGTTGGGTTTACACAGTTACTAAATAGTCAATGGATTGAACGGTTACAACAGTTTGATCAATTAATAGTAGGTTTTAGTGGTGGATTAGATTCTACGGTCCTTTTGCATTGCATTGCCTCTCACGCTGCATTAAATTCTCGTTTATTAGCAGTTCATATCAACCATGGTATTAGTCCTAATGCTCTTCATTGGCAAAGGCATTGTGAGGATTTTTGCCACGATTTAAATATTCCTTTTATAACAGAAGAAGTTGAATTTAATCGTTCTTCTAATATCGAAGAAGAGGCGAGAGTAGCTCGGTTTACTGTTTTTTCTCGTTTATTGAACAAAGAACGTTGTTTGCTTTTAGGTCAGCATTTGGATGATCAAGCAGAAACAGTTTTATTACAGCTTTTTCGAGGCGCGGGGATTGATGGTCTGGTTGGAATACAAGAATACAGTAGTTTCTCCTCAGGCATTATGGCAAGACCATTTTTAACGCATGCACGAGCACAACTCCATCATTATGCATTAACGCAAAAACTAGAATGGATTGAGGATGAGAGTAATGAAGATCTAAGTTTTACGCGTAATTATCTACGCCATCAGATTATGCCTTTATTAGTAAAAAAATGGCCTGGGATTGTAGGAACTATTGCTCGCACTGCTTCCCATTGCCAGCAGGGAAAGAAGAATTTATATGAGTTGGCACTACAAGATTGTAATGAACTTGAACTAGCTACTCATTCTTTATTGATTGAGCCTTTAAAAGAGCTTAGTGAAGAACGTATCATTAATGTGCTACGGGTTTGGTTGAAAAAAAATGAAATTAAACTACCAACTACAGCGATTATGAAGCGTTTAGTAAGCGAACTCTTATGGGCAAATGTAGATGCGACCCCCTTAGTTCATTGGAATGAGCTTTGTATTCGTCGTTATCAAGGACGCATTTATCTTGAAAAAAAACAACAAACTCAATTACCAGATCAGGTAGAGTGGTCTCATTTTCCTCAATCTTTAATCATTGCAGAGGGTTATACTTTGTTTGCAACAAAGGCTCAACAAGGATTAGCTATTCCTGAAGAGGCGCAAATTATCATTAGATTTCGTCAAGGAGGTGAACGAATCCTTTTGCACCAGCAAACCAAAGTATTAAAAAAATTATTCCAAGAATGGCAAGTTCCAGTCTGGCTTAGAGATCGTATCCCATTGCTCTATATTAATGAGCAATTTGCAGCAGTAATTGGTTATGCTGTCAGTGATTTATTCTATACTCCCAATGGCTCTGCCTGGATTGTTAACTTTTAATTAACATAAAATACCCTTTAGCCATCTTTATTGATTATTTATTAACTATTATAATGTAATAAATTGACTATAAGTGGTGGTTTTATGTTATCTATTCGAGCTATTTGGTTATTAAATTATATAGCAGTAGCTTCTTTTTCAGCCGCTATTCTAACCCCTTCTTTACCTGAAATTCAGCAGTTTTATTCATTAACTCAAGGGCAAGTAGAATGGGTTATTTCAGCTTTTTTAGTGGGTTATGTATTTGGACAGCTAATTTATGGTCCTTTGGCTAATCGTTTCGGTCGTCTTTTTGCTTTACGTTTAGGTTTAGTCCTAAATCTTATTGGGATTTTAATTTGTTTTACTTCCTTATCTGGTCATTATTATTTATTGATTATTGGCCGTTTAGTCACCGCCCTAGGGGCTGCTAGCGGTTTAGCGTGCACCTTCATGTTAATCAATGAATGGATACCTGAGCCACAAAGAAAAACAGCAATAGGCTCTAGTATTATTTTCTTTACCTTCGGTATTGGTTTGGCCGTAGTGTTAGGAGGGCTAGCCACAGAGTATTATGATTGGAGCTATAGTTTCTTTATTTTATTAATTCATGGATTAATCATGTTGCTTGGAACTGTAGTGTTTCAAGAAACTTTAGTCAGGGCACAAACGTTAAATATTAAGACTATTATCCATAATTATCAGAATGTTTTACGTTCTAAAGAACTACTTATTTATTCTTTAGTAGTGGGTTTATGTTCTGCTATAGCTTATTGCTTTTCTGCCGCAGGACCTTTAATTAGCAAGCAATTTTTTAATCTTTCCCCTATAGCCTATGGTTATTGGAATGGATTAAATATGTTAGGTATGTTACTTGGCGGGCTTTTAGCAAAACGCTTATTACAGCATTATAAGGCGGAGTTTTTGGTATTTTGGGGTTTAATTGGTACTGCTCTAGGACTCTTGAGTTTAACCATTCTTTTTTGCTCTAATCATAAAGAGGTCTTATGGTTTTTTGCTAGCACGATGAGTCTGTATTTATTTAGTGGACTTTTATTCTCTGGTGGTTCTTGTTTAGCTTTAGAATATGCAGAAGATAAAGCAAGTGGCTCTGCAATGATGAGCTTTATTAATATGTCAGCAGCAGTATTAGCGGTAATTGCTTTAGGTTATATCAGTGTTAATCCTTTGTTCGCTTTTATTTCTGTTCTAGGTGGACTATGGTTTGTGCTCGTAGTACTTAGAATAGTTTTTTTAGGTCCTAGAGGGACATCATCTTTGGTCAATCTTGAACGAATAAAGCGCTGATAAATCTCACATACTGATGTATGCTGTAATCGCACTAAATTAAGGATTTGAAGGGAAAATCGTATTAACGAAGTGTAATACTGAAATGCCCACAAGGGTGTGCTGAAGGCCGGGATTACGCTGCGCTAATCCCGGCTACAAAAGCGTAACTTAGTGTCATTAATGTACGCGAGCTTTCTAAGTACTTTATTCGTTCAACATGAACTCAAACATGTCTTCCCATCAGATTCAAGTTAGCCCTGGAACGTGCTAATTATTACGGGCTCTCGAGAGCCCGTAATAATTAGCATTCAGGTAAATTAACCGCGAGTCCACCCATAGAGGTTTCTTTGTAAATACTCTGCATGTCCATGCCTGTTTGCTTCATCGTTTTAATGACTTTATCTAAAGAAATATGATGCTGCCCATCGCCTATTAAAGCCATGCGTGTAGCATTTACTGCTTTTACCGAACCCATTGCATTGCGTTCAATACAAGGAATTTGCACCAGACCTAATACTGGATCACAGGTCATTCCCAAATGATGTTCCATGGCAATTTCTGCTGCATTTTCTACTTGTGCCACAGTTCCACCTAACACAGCAGTAAGGCCAGCTGCTGCCATTGAAGAGGCAACACCTACTTCTCCTTGACAACCTACTTCAGCTCCAGAAATTGAGGCTCCTTTTTTGTATAGGATGCCTATAGCCGCTGCAGTGAGGAAATAAGTATAAACATTTTCATTACTCATGCGATCATGGGCTTGCTGACAATATTTAAGTACCGCAGGAATAATACCAGCAGCTCCATTAGTTGGGGCTGTTACAATTCGGCCTCCAGCAGCGTTTTCTTCATTCACTGCCATCGCGTATAGATTTAAATGGTTCATGATATCGGATTGTTCAAATACGCTTTTAATGCCCTTGTGATCAATCAATTTTCTATATAAGTCCGGGGCTCTTCTTTTAAGATTTAAACCACCGGGTAATATACCATCATGTTTACAACCGTTAGCAATACAATCATCCATTACCTTAGCAAGAGCTAAAATACCTTGATGAATTTCTCCAACAGCTCTCCAGGTCTTTTCATTCTCTAGCATCAATTCCGCAATCGTTAAATGATGTTCTGCGCATAACTTCAGGAGTTGTTCTGCTGTGGAAAAAGGATAAGGTGGGGGATTACTGTCTTCTGTATTCTGATGAAACTCTTCTTCAGTAGTAATAAAACCACCACCAATAGAATAATAAACTTGGTTTAATAATAGAGTTCCCGCACTATCAAAAGCTGAAAAACGTAGGCCATTAGTATGTAAGGGCAAGAGTTCTTTTTGTAAAAATAGAAAATCTGCTTTTTCATCAAAGTGGATTTCTTTTTTACCAGCAAGATTTAAACGTTTACTGTGTACGATTTCTTGCATTCGAGGAATCATGCGTTCAGGAATTACTGTTTCTGGAGCCTGATTTTCAAGACCATTTAAAATAGCTTTGTCAGTACCATGACCTTTTCCTGTTAGTGCTAAAGAACCGTATAATTCAATTTTCACTCGCTGCGTTTTATCGAGTACTTGCTGTTCATCTAATAGTTGTAAAAAGGCATTAGCGGCTAGCATGGGGCCAACAGTATGAGAGCTAGAAGGGCCTATTCCGATGGAAAATAAATCAAACACACTAATGTTCATAGTATTAAATCTCAGGTTTTATATTCGCAAGTGTAGAAGTATATTGAGTATTTGTCTATTTACAATTAAATCTCAGCATATACTGGTAATTTTAGTTAATTTTAGGCAAAATGAGTGAGAATTTTTACAATAAGAAAGACTAAAAGGGGATTGTTTATGAAGATCAAATTGGTCGCTGCCGCCGTTATGGGGCTAATGATGACGACTGCAATGGCTGCAACCGATGCTACATCATTATCTACAGACACTGATAAGTTGTCCTATAGTATTGGTGCTGATTTAGGGAAAAACTTTAAAACTCAAGGTATTGATATCAATCCAACTGCATTAGCTAAAGGCATGCAGGATGGGATGGGAACTGCTCCATTAGCTCTAACTGAGCAACAAATGAAAGATGTTCTCAATAAATTCCAAAAAGATTTAATGGCTAAACGTACCTCTGAATTTAATAAAAAAGCAGATGATAACAAAACTAAAGGTGAAACCTTTTTAGCTGATAACAAATCAAAACCAGGTATTGTAGTTCTACCAAGTGGTTTACAATACAAAGTTATTGAAAACGGTACGGGTACAAAACCAGGGAAAGCGGATACAGTTACCGTAGAATATACTGGTCGTTTAATCAATGGTACTGTATTTGATAGTACTGATAAGTCCGGCAAACCTGCTACTTTCCAAGTATCACAAGTGATTCCAGGTTGGACTGAAGCCTTACAATTAATGCCAGCTGGTTCTACATGGGAAGTTTACGTTCCTTCTAATTTAGCTTATGGTCCAAGAAGTGTTGGCGGACCTATTGGCCCAAATGAAGCATTAATTTTCAAAATTCATTTAATTTCTGTTAAGAAATCTGCTTAATGAATGAAATCACTCTGACTAAAAGTCAGAGTGATTATCCCTTCCTCTCTATTTAATTAATTTGAGTGTAAAGATCACTAGCAATGTCAAAATTTTGGGATGGGTTTAGATTGAAGGAACTTATAGAATGTTCTTTTTTCAAGAGAGCCGAAATCAGGTCTTGCTTTGCATAGGAGTGAGCTGTTTCAGTGAATAGACGGTTTTTTATTGTTTTAATTTTAGGCTTTTCTTCTGGTTTACCAATGGCATTACTGAGCAGTACATTACAGGCTTGGTATGCGTATAGTGGTCTTTCCGTATTAGCAACAGGCGCTCTAAGTTTAATAGGTCTTCCTTATACTTATCGTATGTTTTGGGGACCAATTCTCGATCGCTATTCTTTATTAAAAATAGGTAAACGACGCAGCTGGATTTTAGCCATGCAGTTTCTTCTGTTGATTGGTTTTAATGTGATGGCCTGGTTTACACCCGAACAACACCCTCGTTTATTAGCTTTTTTAGCCTTAATTCTGGCTTGTTTTTCTGCAACACAAGATGTAGCAATAGACGCACATCGAGTGGAGTATTTACCCACTCAAGAGCATGCTTTAGGTGCTTCATTAGCAGTATTTGGTTATCGTTTAGCCTTATTGTTTTCTGGAGGTTTTGCTTTAATTATGGCAGACCATTGGGGCTGGGGGGTTACTTATCGTTTTATGGGTTTGGTAATGACTATTGGTATGATAGCCGTATTAGTCAGCAAAGAGCCACAAACTGAGCTTAAAGAAAATAATAGTACTGGCTTTTTATTCATTGAGCCTATAAAAGAATTATTATCCCGGCCAGGAATTGGCCCTCTTTTTCTTTTTATTTTTTGTTATAAATTAGGTGAGGCCTTCACTACTACAACCAGTGGTATTGTAATGCCCTTTTTAATTCAAGGATTAGGCTTTTCCCTAGAAACGATTGGTTATATTAATAAAATATTAGGCATCACTTCTATATTAGCAGGGGGCTTAATTGCTGGTCTTGTATTAATGCGTTATTCCTTATATTGCTCTTTATTTTTCTTTGGTTTATTACAAGCTTTTACTAATATCTTTTTTGTTGTCTTAGCTATGATGGGAAAGAATACTGTTTTATTAGCAGTAGCAGTATTTTCTGATAACTTTGCCGCAGGGATGGGTTCAACAGCATTAGTAGCTTTATTTATGCGTTTAGTAAATAAACAATTTACCGGAACCCAGTTTTCTATTTTAGTTGCCATATCGACAATACCACGCATTATTTCTGGACCTATAGCCGCGAGCATTCAAATGAGTATTGGCTGGGTGGGTTTGTATGAACTGTCTGTTGTATGTGCTCTGCTCTTTATTCCTTTCTTATTAAAAATCAAACAACAAACCAATAAAAATGAAAAACAATCCCTACGGGATAAAGGCAATTTAAAAACTGCATGCCACTAGAACTGTCTTTTAAAGCCAGTTGCTACACCTGCTAGGTCGTATTTCTAAAACCAGTCTATCCCGTTTTCCATCGTCCATCTTTAAAGATTTAATCTTTGCGTCTGAAAGCTTATAGTTACCCCAACTAAGCAGCAACTTTAGAATAAGAGGGTAAAAAATCCTACCCAAGATCTTACCCAAATTATGCGTGATTAAATATGAATAATAGCGAATAGTTGAGAATGATTTGAGAAGAAGAGGTTAGTGTTATTCAATAAAAATCAAGAAGTTATGTGCCGTTTTGAGCCATTGAGAATTGTTAAGAAAATACTCAATGGTACCGAGGGTCGGACTCGAACCGACACGATGTCACCATCAACGGATTTTGAATCCGCCGCGTCTACCAATTCCGCCACCCCGGCATTGCGTGGCCATTATAACAAATAAATGGATTCCCACAATGGCTTTTAAATAATTATTCCTTTGAATTTTGAGCATAGGCTTATATATGATATAAGCATTTTATCTTTTTCATGAACTATTGTGAATGACTTATTTTCCTTACATCGATGGATTAAGAGCCGTAGCCATTTTATTGGTATTGTTTTTCCATGGTGGTGTAAAATTATTTCCTTCAGGATTTATTGGTGTTGATATCTTTTTTGTTATTTCTGGGTTTCTAATCACTGGAATAATTTATAACTCTTTAGCCAATAATCAATTTTCCTTTGCTCGTTTTTATAGTCGTAGGCTTTGGCGTTTGCAGCCAGTATTTATCTGTTTATTACTAGTTACTGCAGTAGTTGCTCTAATTTATTGTTTACCTGATGATTTAATTCAATACAGTAAAAGCTTACGCAAAACATCGCTCTATATTTCTAATATTTTTTTTAGTAATACGACTACAGGTTATTTTGCTCCCGATGGGAAACAATTTCCCTTATTACACACTTGGTCTTTATCCATTGAGTGGCAATGCTATCTAATTTTACCTTTAGGCCTTTTTTTACTTTATCGTAGCTTTGGTAAAGAAAAAGTACCGAAAGTAATTTATGTACTAACCTTATTATCATTCTTTTTAGCGTTCTATGGTTCCGTCTATCATACTGCGTACACTTATTATCTGCTTTCCAGCCGTATTTTCGAATTTTTGATCGGTGCTTGTGTTGCTTTAAATAGTTCTCGTTTGCCACTTAATAAGTATTTTTTAAATTTTATAACCTTGCTTGCCCTTTTTTCTTTGTTTTATATTGCTACCTTAGAGGGAGTATCTTTAGGTTTTCCTAATGCCTATGCTCTTATTATATGTGCTGCAACAGCGGTATTAATTTTAGTTGGTAATAATAGTGCTACTAATTTTGTAATACGGTTTCTTTCTTTAAAATGGCTTGTTTTTATAGGGTTAATTTCTTATTCACTTTATATTTGGCATTGGCCTTTATTTGCTTTTAGTCGTTATATGGGACTAACTGAAAATCCTTTAATGCGTTCTATAATTTTTGCAATTACCTTTATTATTGCTTATTGTTCCTGGCGTTTTATTGAAAAACCTGCGCGGAATTTTTGCTCTCTCCCTATCCTTAGCACGGTTGCTCTTTTAATTATATTACCTATCCTTCTTATTCATCTAGGTGCTTATGAGGTAAAAAAACATGAGGGATTTCCTGCTCGATATTCTAAAGTGACTTCTGTCTTTGCTGAAATAAAAAAATACCATAATACTCAGCGAGTTTCGTGTTTAGTATTTAAAGATACAGAAATAAGCAAAGATTGTGCTATAGGTGCTAAAAATAAAAATAGTAAAACAGGTTTGATGATAGGAGATTCTTTCTCTAATCATTATTGGCTATTTATAGATAAATTTGCTAAGCAAGCAAATTTATCTATTCTTGCTCAAGCAATCCCTTCATGTCTTACTCTACCAGGTATTACCCAAATAGAATTTCTTACTAAAAAAGGAGTCTATATCGAGTGTCAGAAACAAACAGCCCGCTATTATGAAATGATTAAAAATAATCATTATAGTTATGTGCTTATTAGTGCGAACTGGAATGCTTATCTAGAGGAAATTATTACGAAGAAACAAAAAGCCTTCTCTCCTTTACAGTCAGCGCAAAGACAAATGGAAAAAGCCTTAGACAAGGGATTACAACTCATTACAGAAGCCGGTTCTAAACCTGTATTAATTAAAGCAATTCCTCTGAGTCATAAAGGAGATCCTTATCTTTGTTTTTTAAAACATATTAAACAAGGAACGAGTTATAATCCCCAGGACTGTGATTATAAAATGGTGCCAGAAGAACAAAAATGGGTTAATAACTTATTTGCAAAAATGGAGAAAAAATATCCTCAACTGATTGTTATTGATCCGCAAAAACTCTTATGTAGGCATGGTCAATGTAAAGCTGATATTAATAATGTACCAGTTTTTAGAGATCCGGCTCATTTAACAGACTATGCTTCTTATTATCTAGCAAAACATTATTTACAGCGTTATAAAAATCCTTTTACGGGATAATAATTAAACAGTTTTTGTTATATAATCACAAGAAACGATATAAGGGATTAATGGAATGAAAAAATCAACTATCCTCTTTTGCAGTATTTGGGGATTACTATTTTGCGGCCTTAACTATGCTAATACTTGTCCTGATCCTGAAACTACTTCATTGAAGTGGGGTGTGCCGCCAGAGCCCTGGCTTGTTAATCCTTTTTCAGCTCATGATCCCCAAGGCGAAGATAATACTCGTTTTGTGAGGGCAAATATTCTAGTAGCAGGATATGGGCGGGGAGTGCTTTGTACCTATCGTATTTCTATTGGAGAGTACTCTATTTGGTGGCCTGTTTTAACTAAAATACCAGCCCGTATAGATTATCGATGGATTGATACGCCTGGTGGTTTTGTTTGTACTCAAGGCTTAAGTCAATGTGAGTTTGTAGTTGCGCAGTAAGTAAGGCCATCTTTGGCCGCTTTTTTCGTTTCAAAGCGACTCAAAACTGACCTTACTTCAATACCTTGGTAGGAGTAAAATTTTAAGGTGGTGTGTGGCCTTTGGTCATGGATTATCTGTGTTTGAATTAAAGCCTATCTTCCGTAATATTAATCATCATCTGCAAAGATTTTTTAGCGTTATCAATAACCCATTGTTGATCTTGTTGAGGGAGTCTATTTCTTATACCTGTAAATTCATTCACTACATCTCCAGCTTTTACCTCATTATAGGGCATAGGCTTACCTTGCCGTAATAAGTCAACTAAAGCTACTAAATGAGGGGGATCATTGCGAGACATGGTAGCACAGCCACAACCAACACCTTTAGCATCCTCAGCTTTAGGAGCCTCAGCAAGGTTAACAATATCAATGCCTAAAGTTTTGCAATATTGTTTGACGTTTTCTACCATATGATTTTCAGTTCCAATAGCATATTTTTTAGTCTTTGCTTTATCATTGACTGCATAATCCCAAATAAATGCTGTAGAGCCTGCATGTTGTGCAACGCGAATCACATCATTGCGGCATTCAGGATGAACAATAGTGGTGTAGCCTTGTTGGTGCCAATATTCACACATTTCGGGTTCATAAAGAGTATGAACGGCACAGTGGCTATCAAATAAGATAAGCTCTGCTTTATCAAATTGTGCTAAGGTTTTTGCATCTTGTGCGGGTAGAGAATAATGCGCTCCTGCTGTTCCTCCTGGCCAATAGGCTAGATTTTTAATGCCCAACCAGTAAGCTACATTTTCACCCATATGGCGATCAGGAATGAAGATAATTTTTTTATTCTGCTTTTGTGCCCATTGAAATATTTTTTTCACATTGGAACTGGTACAAACAGCGCCACCTTGGGCGCCTGTCATTGCTTTTACTCGTCCAGAGGTATTCATATAGCACACAGGTACAATATTTTCAGCGCCATAGCGCTCATTTAAATCGGTAAAAGCAGGTTCCACCATAAAATCTTTAGCCAGCATTTCCATGGTACAACCGGATTTTGGATTAGTAATATAAACCTGTTGGTGTTTATTAGCCAAAATACTAATGGACTCTGCCATAAAATGAACGGCAGATTCAATAATAACTGATTTTTCAGGATGTTCTGCAGCCATAAGGGCTAATTGATAGGAATCCCCAATCTTGCCACCAAATTGCTCTACTAAACGAACTATATCTCCACCCATGTAATAATGAGCTAAGAGTAAAAGCTTATCGCCAAAATGATCTTGTGCCTTTTTAAGATAGGGCTTCATCCACTCGAGAACCGTAGTGAGCTTCCGATCAGGCAGCGCTTGATACTCTTGAGCGTAGGGAATAAATTCTTCTTGATACCAATCTATAGGATAATCACTTTGACAAATACTCATGTCATTTGTGATCCGCATTAAAGTGGTTTCAGGCTGATAAATAGTAGAGTTATTGAACATCAATGATGACCTCTAGTCAAAATGTAGTTATAAAGAGAGGAGTAGGCATTACTCCAAGGAATTATCTATTACTCCAAGTTTAGCAATACTTTCATGAGCCGTGGCGTTTTTATGAGGAAAATCTTCTCGATAATGACCACCACGCGACTCTCTTCGTGCTAAGGCTGCTATAACAATAAGTTTAGCATTTAAAATTATATTTCTTAGCTCAATAAAATCTCTAGTAAGCGAATGGTTCCAATAATATTCTTCAATAATTTTTTTGCGTTTAATAATTAATTGTAATAAATCTTTTAGACCTGCTTCTGTACGAACAATTCCTGCATAAGAGGTCATTTCTCCGCGTAAGCCACGCCATTGCGCATTGATTTGACTAGCGCGTCGATTATTTACTTGTCCTGGAGAGCTCCAATTAGGGATATGATTCGTATATTTTGAAGGAGTGACAATATCTTTTAAGGTGCAGCGTGCGGCATTAGACCCCATAACTAAAGCTTCAAGTAAGGAATTACTCGCTAAACGATTCGCTCCATGTAGGCCAGTAAAGGCAACCTCGCCAATGGCATATAAACGCTGTAGATCAGTTCGACCATCCACATCAGTGAGGACGCCACCACATTGATAATGTGCCGCAGGAACGACGGGGATCCTATCTTGGCTCATATCAATTCCTAATGATAGGAGTGTATTGTATATTTGTGGAAAACGTTTTTTTAGGAAAGATTTACTCTGATGAGTAATATCTAAATGCACATAGCCTTGTTGGCTTTGCTCAATTTCATTAAAAATAGCGCGCGAAACGACATCGCGTGTTGCTAGTTCCAGTTGTTCTGGAGCATAACGCTTCATAAAGCGTTCGCCTGTGTCAGGATTTTTTAATAGTGCTCCTTCACCACGCACAGCCTCTGAAATTAAAAAATTATTTACAGTATGATGATGTAATAAAGTAGGATGGAATTGATAAAATTCCATATTTCCCACACGAGCACCAGCACGATAAGCCATAGCCACGCCATCGCCTGTAGCGACCATTGGATTAGTGGTGTAACGATAAGTTTTACCCGCGCCTCCACTGGCTAAAATAACGCAATTAGCTAAAAAAGTATGAATACGATTACGTTGACAATCCAAGATATAAGCACCTAAAACCTCGCCTTGAGTATCGGTTCGATGGGGAAGGTAGTGAGTAATCAAATTAACGGCTATATGATGTTCAAAAAGTTGAATCTGTTTTTTTTGTTGCACTAAAAGATTTAATGTCTGGGTAACGTTAAGCCCAGTTTGATCCCCACAATTATAAATACGGCGATGAGAATGACCACCTTCTTGTGCTAAATGATAACTACCATTATTTTGACGAGTAAATTGTACAGAATAAGAACCTAGTTGCTTGATGATTTCTGGACCTTGGCGAATGATAAACTCTACCGCTGGTTTATAACATAAGCCATCACCTGCTACTAAAGTGTCATCGATATGTGATTCTAAAGAGTCGTCCATGCTTGAAACAGCAGCGATCCCACCTTGGGCATAACGACTATTGCATTCCATTGCTTCTGCTTTACTAATTAAAGCAATTTTTAATCGGGGTTGCATTTCTAAGAGCTGTAAACAATAGTGTAATCCTGCCAAACCTGTGCCAATAACTAATACATCAAATTGGTAAGATTGTCCTTGTTGAGATTCCATATTAGTCATGAAAAAGCCTTCACCAATTGCATGGCGAGTCCTGTATAGGTTTCAGGTTTTAGGTTGATTAATTGAGTCTTAGCATGCTCAGGAATAGACAACTCATTAATGAATTTTTTAAGGCTATTGGCATCAATGCCTTGTCCGCGGGTTAAATCTTTTAATTGTTCATAAGCATTAGGCACATTATAGCGTCTCATCACTGTTTGCACGGCTTCTGCTAATACTTCCCAGTTTGCATCTAAATCAGCTTGTAAGGCTTGTTTATTGATTTGTAATTTGTCATTCCCTTTCGCAAGAGAATGATAAGCAATTAGACTGTATGAAAAGGCAACTCCGAGATTACGCAATACCGTAGAATCAGATAAATCTCTTTGTAAACGCGACTGAGTTAATTTATTAGCAAAATGACAAAAAAGCGCGTTAGATAAGCCTAAGTTCCCTTCTGCATTTTCAAAATCTATAGGATTTACTTTATGAGGCATAGTGGAAGACCCTACCTCTTCAGCTACTGTTTTTTGTTTGAAATAGCCTAAAGAAATATAACTCCAAATGTCTTGAGTATAATCGAGGAGAATATTATTAATACGCACCATAATTTGTGATACTTCTGCTAAACCATCATGCGGTTCAATTTGGGTCGTATAGGGATTAAAGGATAGACCTAATGAAGTAACGAAATTAGAACAATGTTTACGCCAGTCTACTTCCGGGTAGGCAATAACATGAGCATTATAATTACCTACTGCGCCATTAAATTTTCCTGGGACTAAAACCTCAGCTAATTGTTGGAAGGGTCTTTTTAAGCGAGCTACAAAATTAACTAATTCTTTTCCCATAGTAGTAGGCGTGGCCGGTTGCCCATGAGTGCGTGCAAGCATCGCTACATCGCCATGCTGTTTTGCCAATAAAGTAATTCCACCAGTAATTTCAGCAAGAGCAGGTTGAATCACTTGGGCGATAGCTTGTTTTACCATTAAAGCATAAGCAAGATTATTAATATCTTCTGAAGTACAAGCAAAATGAATAAAACCAATAATGGCTTGAAGAGCAGGTTGTTCTTGAAATTTTTCTTTTAAGTAATATTCAATTGCCTTTACGTCATGATTCGTTTGTTTTTCCAGATCTTTAATTTTGCTTGCTTCAATTTCATCAAAATTTGTGAGTATATCGGCCAGAAATTGTTTCGCATCTGTACTAAGTGGGGGAATATCTAAAATACTCTCATTAGCAGTTAATGATTCTAACCAACGAATTTCCACCATTAATCGGTAGTAGGTTAAAGCAAGCTCACTGAAATAGGGGCTTAATGCTCTGGTTTTACTAAGGTAACGACCATCTATTGGCGAAATGGCGTTTAATGCAGTGAGTGTCATAGAGCGTTTATCCGATTTTATAAATCTATATGATATTAGATGATAGCCAATATGTGAATTAAAGTACGAAATTTAATGACAAAATTTAGATATTTTTGTTTTTTCGATCTTTATACTCGTGCTAATCAGATATTTTCTGACTTATCATGCATTAAACTTTCCCATTAAGGTTTATAATAGCCACATCTTTTATATTCAATTTTGAGCTTTATGAAAACAATTATCGAGTCCTATCGTGCCGGCTTGTTTCAAAAATCTGCTTGGTTACCTAACATTATCTCAGGAGTTATTGTAGGCGTAGTCGCTTTACCCCTGGCTATGGCCTTTGCAATAGCTTCGGGTGCAAAACCAGAGCAGGGATTGTATACGGCAATCATTGCTGGATTTTTGGTTTCTGTCCTAGGCGGTAGTCGTTTACAAATAGCGGGACCAACAGGTGCTTTTGTTGTTATTCTTTCAGGAATCACTGCTAAATACGGTATTAGCGGTTTGCAAATAGCAAGCTTGATGGCTGGGATTATTTTGTTTTTTTTTGGAGTAGCCCGTTTAGGCGGAATCATTAAATTTATTCCGACTCCAGTCATTATAGGCTTTACTTCAGGAATCGGCTTAGTGATTTGGGTTGGGCAGTGGTCTTATTTCTTTGGTTTACCTGAAACTACTGGCGCTCATTTTCATGATCGTTTATGGCATTTGTTACATGCATTCCCTCAGTTAAATCTTCCCACAACTCTTTTAGGTTTGGGGTCTTTAATCATCGTATTATTTGTTAATAAAGTACCCGGATTCAAACGAATTCCAGGGCCATTAGTCGCCTTAGTCTTAGCCACTTTTTTTCAAACTTTTTATCATTCGCCTGATATAGCGACGATTGGCTCTTTGTTTGGTGGTATTCCACAGGGCTTACCGAGCTTTAGTTTGCCTGAGATAAGTCTTGATAGAATCATCGAGTTAATTGGTCCTGCTTTTACTATCGCTATGTTAGGGGCTATTGAATCTCTTTTATCCGCGGTAGTTGCTGATGGGATGGCTGGAACTCAACATGACTCCAACCAAGAGTTAATCGGGCAAGGGATCGCCAATATAGTAGTCCCTTTATTTGGTGGTTTTGCGGCAACAGGTGCTATAGCGCGTACGGCTACGAATATTCGTAATGGCGGGACAAGCCCTTTATCTGGAATAGTCCATTGTCTTACTTTACTGCTTATTATTTTGTTTTTAGCTCCTTTAGCTGTTCATGTACCGCTAACTACTTTAGCTGCGATTTTATTTGTAGTGGCCTGGAACATGAGTGAAGCAAAACATTTTATTAAATTACTTCGTGTGGCTCCTAAATCTGATGTTATTGTTTTGTTGGTCACCTTTTTTCTCACCGTCTTTGTTGATTTAGTGATGGCAGTATATATAGGGGTTATTATTGCAGTCTTGCATTTCTTACGTCGCATGGCCTCGAGTGTTGCAGTGCAACAAATGACTGATCAACAAATTACGCAGGAATTGCAACACTATCCATCAGTGAATTTACCTAAAGGATTAGCTGTTTATACTATTGAAGGCCCTTTTTTCTTCGGTGCAGTAGAGGTATTTCAACATGCTTTAGCCGTAACGCATACCGATCCGAAAATCTTAGTACTTCGTTTTCGCTGGGTTCCATTCATCGATATAAGCGGTCTACAAACTTTAGAAGAAGCCATCAGAGATTTACATAAAAGAAAAGTACGGGTGATGCTTTGCGAAGCGAATCCACTAGTCGAAGGGAAATTGCGTAAAGTGGGTATTGTCGCTTTGATTGGAGAAAATAATTTTCATAAAGACTTTTCTTTAGCCTTAGCTGCGTCTGATATTGATGTTTTTCATTCCCATAATCCAACAAATTCAGTAGAATGAGGGTTATTTTATGGATTTGAGGTAGGTATGACCGTGAGCAAGCACACTATTGATTTAGCCCAACTTGGAATGGCTGATTTAGAGCAGGTGGGTGGTAAGAACGCTTCGCTAGGTGAAATGATTTCTCATCTAGCATCAGCCGGTGTTTCAGTTCCTGGTGGTTTTGCTACTACTGCAGATTCTTTTAAAGAATTTTTATCCGCTGATGGTTTGGATAAAAAGATTTACGCTAAATTATCTTCTTTGGATACTGAAGATGTACGTCAGCTTGCTGTGGTTGGTAAAGAAATTAGAGACCTGATTATTAATACTCCTTTTACTGCGGATTTTGAAAGGGCAGTTCAGACTGCCTATCAACAACTGTCAGAGCGTATCGGTCATGATGATTTTAGTGTTGCAGTTCGCTCTTCCGCCACTGCAGAAGATTTACCAGACGCATCCTTTGCCGGTCAACAAGAAACCTTTTTAAATGTTAAAGGAATGGATGCTGTTTTAAGCTCTATTAAGCATGTTTTTGCTTCTTTATTTAATGATAGAGCGATTGCTTATCGTGTTCACCATCAGTTTCCGCATCATGATGTGGCTTTGTCGGCAGGCATACAGCAAATGGTTCGTAGTGATTTGGCTGTCAGTGGAGTGATGTTCACTATAGATACAGAGTCTGGTTTTGATGAAGTGGTATTTATCACTTCTTCCTATGGTTTAGGTGAAATGATAGTTCAAGGTGCGGTTAATCCTGATGAATTTTATGTTCATAAGCCTGGACTTAAGGCTAATAAACCAGCAGTGATTCGTAAAAATTTAGGCTCTAAAGCAATAAAAATGGTTTATTCTGATGATCCTAAAGCAGAGCAGCGCGTTAAAACAGTCGATGTAGAACAGGCGCAGCGCTTAGTTTTTTCTTTGACTCATGAGGACGTGGAACAATTAGCTCGGCAAGCGCTGATTATAGAAAAGCATTATGGCCGCCCTATGGATATCGAGTGGGCTAAAGACGGTACTAATGGACAATTATATATTCTTCAAGCACGTCCAGAAACAGTAAAAAGTCGTGATAATAAGCAAGTCTTAGAGCGTTATACCTTGCAAGAAAAAGGCGAAATTATTGCTGAAGGGCGAAGTATTGGCCAACGTATTGGTCAAGGTACTGCACGGGTGATTAGAGATATTAGTGAAATGCATAAAGTGCAAGCCGGCGATGTCTTAATCTCCGATATGACTGATCCCGATTGGGAACCAATAATGAAAAGGGCATCAGCAATTATTACTAATCGTGGTGGAAGAACCTGTCATGCAGCCATAATTGCTCGTGAATTAGGTATTCCTGCGGTAGTAGGTTGTGGTGATGCTACTAAAACTATTCGTGATGGCGATAAAGTCACGGTTAGTTGTGCCGAAGGGGATACAGGCTTTGCTTATTTAGGATTATTGCCTTTCGAGCGTGTGTGTTTAGATGTGGAAACAATGCCTGAACTTCCTTTAAAAGTGATGTTAAATGTAGGAAATCCAGACCGCGCTTTTTCTTTTCAGTCCATTCCTAATTCGGGTGTAGGTTTAGCGCGTTTAGAATTTTTAATTTCTAATACCATTGGTATTCACCCCAATGCTTTACTGGATTTTGATAAGCTTGAGGATGAGCAGCTCAAAGCTCATATCGCGGAAAAAACAGCGGCTTATTCTTCTCCGGTTGAGTTTTATATTGAACGTTTAAAAGAGGGAATTGCTACTATTGCGGCTGCTTTTTATCCCAAACCAGTAATTGTTCGCTTATCTGATTTTAAATCTAATGAATACGCCAATTTAGTGGGCGGCCATTTATACGAACCGCATGAAGAAAATCCTATGCTTGGGTTTAGAGGGGCATCACGTTATGTTTCTCCCTCTTTTGCTGCATGTTTTGCCCTAGAATGTAAAGCCGTAAGACGAGTGCGCGAGGAAATGGGACTAACTAATGTAGAGATCATGATTCCTTTCGTACGTACCGTTTCTGAAGCCAGTAGTGTCATTGACGTGTTAAAACAACAGGGTTTAGAGCGTGGAAAGCATGGTTTACGTATTATTATGATGTGTGAGCTTCCTTCTAATGCTTTACTAGCAGAACAGTTTTTAGAACATTTTGATGGCTTTTCTATTGGCTCTAATGACTTAACCCAACTTACTTTAGGTTTAGATAGAGATTCAGGACTTGTTGCTGCTCAGTTTGATGAACGTAATGATGCAGTAAAAGCTCTTTTACACATGGCTATTTCTTCTTGTAAAAAAGCAGGCAAATACATTGGTATTTGCGGCCAAGGTCCTTCTGATCATCAGGATTTCGCTCAATGGTTAATGAACGAAGGAATTGATAGTGTTTCTTTAAATCCTGATTCTGTTTTAGAAACCTGTTTATTTTTAGCTAAACAATAATCCATCATGCGTCATTTAATAGGATATGCTGCTCTATTATTTATAACACCTGTACTTGCTTATGCAGGTACAGGTGGACATATTGATCCCATCGCTTCTGTATTGTTAGTTGTCACCAGTCTTTTTTTCTTTGCGCTAATCGGACGTTATTTAGCTAATTATTTAAATCTACCTAGAGTCCTCGGGGAATTATTAATGGGGGTGTTACTAGGTAATTTGGGCTATTTTTTTGGATTACAGTTGGTGGTAATTTTAAGAGAAGGCTCTTCTATTTTTGATATTATGAAGGACCTATTAAGTGGCGTTCCCTTACAAGAATCAGTAAACCACGTTATCTCTAATACGGTATATGCAAAGCAGGTGACTCAAGCCCTCAGTGGGGTCAATGGTGTTGAATATTTAAAGATTGCTTATGTTGTTGATATTTTTTCTCGATACGGAGTAATTTTTTTATTATTTATGGTGGGCTTAGAAAGTTCAGTAGAAGAATTAAAGCGCACTGGTCGGGAAGCAATTATTGTAGCGATTATTGGTGTTGTTGTTCCAATGATTTTGGGCTTTGGCGTGGCCTACGTTTTAATGCCGGGAGCCTCATATCATGCAGATTTATTTATTGCCGCTACTTTAAGTGCCACGAGCATAGGAATCACTGCGCGCGTTTTAGCTGATATGAAGAAATTAAATACTCGCGAAGCACGTACTATTCTTGGTGCTGCGATGATCGACGATGTATTAGGTTTAATTATTTTAGCGGTGGTCAGTAGTGTGGTCATTAGTGGCTCAGTAGATGCAATGGTAGTTCTCCGCATCACCTCCGCCGCATTGATTTTTTTCTTGGGCGTTCTCTTTGTGGGCCCGATTATTTTAAGAAAAGCCATACATTTTTTTAGTTTCTTAGCGTTATGGGAAGCAAAATTATTTATTTCTTTTCTTTTTGTTATGGCCTTGGCATGGTTGGCCTCGTTGGTTCAATTAGCTGCAATTATAGGTGCTTTTGCTGCCGGCGTAATTCTGCATGATAATTATTTTAAAAAGAATTCAGAGAATGAAAAAGAGCCTGATATAAGTATCCATCAATTGATCTCGCCCTTAGAATCTATTTTAGCACCCCTGTTTTTTATGGTTATTGGGATTCAGGTTAAATTAGAGTCTTTTTTAAGCTGGCAGGTGCTTTTTTTAGCTAGCGGATTAATTGTCGCAGCGATTATAGGAAAGTTAGTAAGTGGTTTAGGAGCCAATAAGAAGGATGACCGCTTACTAGTCGGAATTGGTATGTTGCCGCGGGGGGAAGTAGGATTAGTATTTGCTTCAATAGGACGTACTTTAGGAGTCATTTCTGATGACTTATTTTCCGCAATAGTACTCATGGTTATTATTACTACCTTTATTGCTCCTCCCTTACTTAAAGCACGCTATAATAGAAAAGGAACATGTGATGAACATTGATTTATCTCAAGTGCTAGCTGATGTAAGCCGCGCTTTACAAGAAGATGTTGGTAGCGGCGATGTAACTGCTGAGTTATTACCTATTGATCTCACCGTGGAAGCAGAAATCATTAGTCGTGAACCGATGTTAGTTTGTGGTCAGGAATGGGTGAATCAAGTCTTTCAGCACGTAGATAAAAAAACGAAACTTGATTGGCATGTTTCCGAAGGTGAATGGTTGAGTAGTGCTCAGTCTTTATGCCATATCAAAGGTAATGCTCGGAGTATTTTAACTGCGGAACGTAGCGCATTGAATTTTTTACAAACTCTATCGGCCACTGCAACCCAAAGCTATCACTATGTTCAGAAATTAAAGGGCACACAAACTCGTTTATTAGATACTAGAAAAACCTTACCAGGACTTCGCCTTGCTCAAAAATATGCGGTCCATTGTGCTGGTGGGGTTAATCATCGTATGGGTCTTTATGATGCTTTTTTAATTAAAGAAAATCATATCAAGGCCTGTGGCTCAGTAGCTGCCGCGATTAAATTAGCGCGGCAAGCGAATAAACATCTTTTAGTAGAAACGGAAGTAGAAAATTTGCAGGAGTTAGCTGAGGCTTTGGATGCGAGTCCTGACCGTATCTTACTCGATAATTTCACGCAAGATATGTTAGTTGAAGCCGTAAAAATGAATAAAGCGCAATCTTGTACTTTAGAAGCCTCGGGTGGGATTACTATTCATAATATTGCTGAAGTAGCTCGTAGTGGTGTTGATTTTATTTCCGTTGGCGCAATTACTAAATCGATTCAAGCCATCGATTTAAGTTTATTAGTAAGGGAGCTTTTATGAGCTCAAGTATTGTTTTTACTGGTGGTGGGACAGCAGGACATGTTACTCCCAATTTAGCGTTAATTAATAGTTTTAAGCGCGATGGATGGACTATCAATTACATCGGTTCTGCTGACGGTATTGAAAAAAATATGATTGAGGCTATTAATATTCCTTTTCATGCAGTCAGTAGTGGCAAGCTACGTCGTTATTTTAGTTTAAAAAATATTATTGATCCCTTTAAAATTCTGGTAGGCATCCTCCAATCTTTTCGCTTATTTCATAAATTAAAACCAGATGTAGTATTTTCTAAAGGAGGCTTTGTTGCTTTTCCTGTGGTTGTTGGGGCGTGGTTAAATCGTATTCCGGTGATTGCTCATGAGTCGGATATGAGCCCAGGGCTTGCCAATAAACTATCTTTTCCTTTTGTGAATAAAATATGCCTTACTTTTGATGCGGCTAAAAAACATTTTAAGCAGCAAGACAAAATAGAAGTAACAGGTACTCCTATTCGTCAACAATTGTTCCAAGGGAATAAAATAAAAGGTTTGAAACTCTGTGGTTTTAGCGAAGAAAAGCCCTGTCTTTTAGTGATTGGTGGTAGTTTAGGAGCTGGTTCTATCAATCAAAGTGTGCGAGCGGCATTGAAACAATTGACGCAAGATTTTCAAATCATCCACTTATGTGGAAAAGGCAAAATTGATGAGTCCTTAAAGCAGATCCAGGGCTATTGCCAATTAGAATATGCTAATGAAGAATTAGCCGATTTATTTGCAGCCACTAGTATCGTGATTTCACGGGCAGGAGCTAATTCCTTGTATGAAATCTTAGCTTTAGGCAAGCCCCATGTATTAATTCCCTTATCAGCCCAAGTAAGTCGCGGTGATCAAATTCAAAATGCCCGTTATTTTCAAGGCTTAGGCATTAGCGTGGTGATCCAAGATCAGCTCTTAAATGCAGAGACTTTATTAAAAGCGATTGATGAAGTGATGCATAATAAAAATGAAATAAATAATAAAATAAAAATATTAAATATTGAATCTGCTGAAGATAAAATAGTGGCGATTATTAAGGAGCAAGCCCATGTTCAATCCCCAAGGACTGTATGAGTTCGTCTGCCAACAGTGGGATGAGGAAATTGTACCTAGTTTATGTGACTACATAAAAATACCTAATAAATCACCGCATTTTGATGTTGATTGGCAAGCTCATGGCTATATGGAACAAGCAGTAAGTCATATCGCATCTTGGTGTACACAGCACGCACCTACAGGAATGATGCTTGAAGTAGTGCGTTTAGAAGGGCGTACGCCACTGATCTTTATGGAAATACCAGGACAAATTGATGAAACCGTATTGCTTTATGGCCATTTAGATAAACAACCTGAAATGGTGGGTTGGGATGAAGGCTTAAGCCCCTGGAATCCCGTGTTAAAAAATGGTCGTCTTTATGGTCGAGGCGGAGCTGATGATGGCTATTCGGCTTATGCTTCATTAACCGCTATTCGTGCTTTGCAACAGCAAGGGATTCCTTATCCACGCTGTGTGTTAATTATAGAAGCCTGTGAAGAAAGCGGCAGTTATGATTTGCCTTTCTATATTGAACTGCTTAAAGAACGCATTGGCAAACCTTCTTTAGTAATTTGCTTGGATTCTGGTGCTGGTAATTACGAGCAATTATGGATGACTACGTCCTTGCGCGGTAATGTCGTAGGTGAGTTATCTGTCGAATTAATTAGTGAAGGTGTTCATTCCGGTAGTGCCAGTGGTATTGTGGCTGATAGTTTTCGCGTAGCTCGCCAATTAATTAGTCGTATCGAAGATGAAACTACAGGTGAAATTAAATTACCCCAGCTTTATTGTGAGATTCCCCAAGAACGAATGGCGCAAGCAAAACAATGCGCAGATGCTTTGGGCAAGCAAGTATACTCTGAATTTCCTTGGCATGATGAGGTAAAGCCCCTTACAGAAGATCGTCAACAATTAATTTTAAATCGTACCTGGCGTCCGGCATTGACTGTTACAGGTGCTGATGGTTTTCCTCCGATTGCAAATGCAGGGAATGTCATGCGCCCCATGACCTCTCTTAAATTATCCATGCGTGTTCCCCCTTTAGCGGATCCTAAAACAGCAGCGCTAGCGATGACTGAAGCCTTAACTAAAAATCCTCCATATCATGCTAAGGTAGAGTTTAAGGTAGGCGATGGTTCTAAAGGGTGGAATGCGCCTGTCTTGTCTGAGTGGCTCTCTACAGCTGCAGATGAAGCGTCGCAACTCTATTATGGTAAACCCGCTGCTTATATAGGAGAGGGGGGTACAATTCCTTTCATGGGCATGCTCGGTGAGCAATTTCCAGAAGCACAATTTATGATCACTGGCGTGCTTGGACCTCATTCAAATGCTCATGGACCCAATGAATTTCTCCATTTAGATATGGTTAGAAAATTAACAGCTTGTGTTTCCTATGTTTTATATAGTTTCTCTTTGAAAAATAATTAAAATTTAACTAGACAAATAAATCTATTTTTGAGATATTAGCGCACGGCTCTGGAACGAGCCGTCAGTCCAACAATTAGGAGAAAGTTATGAAAGCAAAAATTATTGCTGTTTTATTGTCGTTTTTTGTTATTTCCATCCCTCTGCAAGCAGCAGCGCCACCTACAACGGTTGCTGAGCAAGCGCCCACCGCAAACCATAAAATTGATTTAAATAAAGCCGATGTATCCGCGCTTACTGGATCCTTTAAAGGTATTGGGAAGAAAAAAGCAGAAGCTATTATTGCTTATCGCGATAGTCATCAAGGTTTTAAATCCCTAGAAGAATTAGCCGAAGTGAAAGGTCTCGGCCAACATTTTATGGACAGCAATCGTGATAAATTAAATGAAGCTTATGTTATTCAATAAGTTTTAAATAGCTTCTAAAATGGAACAAGGATGTTTCATTTTTATCTTTATATGATTAATACATTCAGATCATAAACCAGTTAAATTAACGTGAGTTTCGGATAAGGACCTAATACCTATAGATGTAGGTTGGGCCTTGGCCCATAGCCGTCAGGCTAAAGATCCATATTATTGTATTCCGTACAATTTGAAATAAAATAGGTCTTCCCTGCGCAGGCGGGGATCCATTTCTGAGCTGGCTTTGTACTAAAACAGAGATGGATTCATCTTCCCTCCTTCGCGGGAACGACACGTACGTAAATTATCATAGCCTGACGGCTATGGGCCTTGACCCAACATTTAAAATTATGTCGAACACGTTAAATTAAATGAAGGGCTAGGTGAGCTCTCCTCTTTGTAATGTTCTTGTTCTTCCAAGAAGCATCCTGAAATTTTTACAATGGTCTGTGTATTGGGTAAGTATTGAGTTACTGCACAAGAGCAAGAGACTCTAAAGGTAGGGCTGTATTTTGATATTGGTCTTTTGGGCAGATAAGGATCTACAACAACAATAGATGATATTGATGTTCATCATATGGACAGTATTTTGCTAAAATAATCGTAATGAGTTAAAGGAAGCTACTCTTAATAATAATATCTTAATCTAATTTATATTTTATAAGCAAAACAAATGGCTACATGCTAAAGATCCATTTTTTGGCCAATTATTTAAAAATCTTCCCTAAGAAGTGTCGATTTTTACTCAAATTTAGGATACAGTACAGCAAAAAAGAATGAGGTAGTGCCACATTATGTTCAGAAAATTAAGGGGCGTGTTTTCTAACGATTTATCCATCGATTTAGGAACAGCTAATACATTGATTTACGTTAGAGACAAAGGCATCGTGTTAAATGAGCCTTCTGTAGTAGCCTTACGTAATGAGTCCGGTCAAAAACGTGTTGCTGCTGTTGGTATAGAAGCAAAACGTATGTTAGGTAGAACTCCTGGAAATATTAATGCCATCAGACCGATGAAAGACGGTGTGATTGCTGATTTCTTTGTAACTGAAAAAATGTTACAGCACTTTATTCATAAAGTGCATGAAAATAAATTTTTACGACCTAGCCCGCGTGTGCTTGTGTGCGTTCCTTGCGGTTCTACGCAAGTGGAGCGACGTGCTATTCGTGAATCTGCTATGGGTGCTGGTGCTCGTGAAGTGTTTCTCATTGAAGAGCCAATGGCTGCTGCTTTAGGTTCTGGAATGCCAGTGGAAGAAGCCAGTGGTTCTATGGTTGTTGATATTGGTGGCGGTACTACTGAAGTCGCTATTATTTCTCTGAGTGGTATTGTTTATCATCAATCAGTCCGTATTGGTGGTGATAAATTCGATGATGCCATTGTATCTTACGTACGCCGTAATTATGGTACTTTAATTGGTGAAACTACCGCAGAGCGAATCAAACATGAAATTGGTTCAGCCTTCCCAAGCCGTGATTTATTTGAAATTGAAGTTCGTGGAAGAAATCTAGCTGAAGGGGTTCCTCGTAGCTTTACCTTAACAAGTGCTGAAATCTTAGAAGCCTTACAAGAGCCTCTATCAGGAATTGTGGGTGCGGTACGAGCTGCTTTAGAATTAGCTCCTCCTGAGTTAGCAGCAGATATTGCTGAACGTGGTATGGTCTTAACTGGCGGCGGTGCTTTATTAAAAAATATTGATACTTTGCTGATGGAAGAAACTGGCTTGCCTGTATTAATTGCTGAAGATCCACTCACTTGCGTTGCTCGTGGTGGTGGTAAAGCTCTAGAAACCATGGATTTACGCGGCGGTGATTTCCTCTCAACAGAATAATAAACATAATAGATTATTTAGTAAGAGCGGGCATAATCCGATAGGATTTATGCTGGCTCTTTTATTTTCTATTGCTTTGATGTTTTCTGATTACCGTTACCACTATTTAGATAATGTGCGTAGCGGATTTTCTCTCATTGTATCTCCATTACAATACGCCGTGGATTATCCGGTTAGAGTAGTGGGATGGGTGCAGTCTTTGGTCGGTGCTAAAAAAGTATTAATCGATGAAAATATGCGCTTACGTTATCAACAAACGGTTTTAGAGTCTGAATTACAAAAATTATTAGTAATTCAAAAAGAAAATTCCCAATTAAAAGAATTATTACTAACTTCTTCTCAAGCTGATATGCGTGCCATGGCTGCACAAATTTTAGCGGTAGATACTTCTAATGCCCGTCAAATTGTCGTCTTAAATAAAGGCAACCGTGATGGAGTATATTCAGGACAACCTGTACTTGATGCAAAAGGGGTAATGGGGCAGGTGGTGGATGTAGGCCCGATGACCAGCACCGTTTTATTAATTTCCGATTCAAAAAGTGCTGTTCCCGTGCGTAATAACCGTACCGGTGAGCGAGCTATTTTAATCGGGACTAATAGTCTTGATCAGCTTTATTTAATAAATTTACCTAAAACAGTTTCGATTCATCCTGGCGATGTCTTGGTTACTTCAGGTTTAGGGGGAAGATATCCAGAAGGGTACCCCGTTGGTAAAGTAGAGAAAGTAAGTAGTCTTCCCGGTGAAGACTTTGTGAAAGTGGTTGTGAGTCCAGTCGCCTTACTGAATCGCAATCGCTTAGTATTATTAATTTGGCCTGACTTAGAACAAGAACAACTTAGCACCCAAATTAACGAGCGTTTAAATGTTGAGGATGATGCTGGATGAATGATATCCGTTCAAAATTATTAATAACATTTATAGCGGCTCTTGTGTTATCTATCCTACCCATGCCTGAACTTATTTCTTCTTTTCGTCCTCCGTGGATCTTATTGCTCGTTCTATACATTGAATATTTTATTCCCGGAAAATTTCATATCACTACTTTATTACTGGTGGGTTTGGTATTAGATGTCCTACTTTCTACCGTAATAGGCGAACATTCATTTGCTTTATTATTGGTTACTTGGCTTGCGTCTACTCGTTCCAGACGGTTTCAATTTTTCTCGATGATGCAGCAAATTATTCTCATTGGTATGTTCTGCTTTATATACCAAGCCACTATTTCATTAATCGATGCTTTATTAGCCTTTAATTACAGCTTATGGATGCCTATTGCTAGTGCTTTATTAAGCATGTTTATCTGGCCCTGGATTCGCTTGTTAGGTGAGGGGTCTTTGTTGACTCGATTAACTTACCGCTCCTCGTTGTAAAGAAGCAGCACTTGCAATAAGATTAGACTTCGATCTAAACGGATATATACCCCGAATAATTTCTTCTAGGTTTTGCGACTTGTTCGGGAGAGCTAACTCAAAATGTGCATCTCCACGTACCGCGCTTTATGCGCGATCCAGGGTCTTAGACCTAAAGCAGGGCTCTTTGTGACTTCTTATTAAATCAAGAGCCAGACAACTCTAGAACGGTATCGGAAAATTAGCTATGCGAAGTTATTATTATATAGCAGATAAAAGTGATGAGTTATCAAATACTGAAAGAGATCCTCCGCCAGAGCGGAGGATGTCATTGACTTGATAGGGACTAGACATTACCGACGTATTTAGCACCAAAATAAGGACCATAAACGCCAAAATCAGAGCTGACTACAAGGCCAGAACGAAATGCTTGTAGTGGTGCTATATATTGAATGGCTTGATAACCACCTTCTAAATTTAATGTGCCATTCGACATAGTGTAGGCATAATTAAGACCTAACTTAGCTTCAAAACCAGGTACTACAGCGTTTTTACTAGCATATGAAGGGTTCACTGATAAGGTAGGAAATGCATTTGGGTTTATCCAATGTGATGCATTGGTCATACCATAGAGCAAAGAAGTAGCGCCGTTTGCAACTAGGCTTAAATCATTGCTTACATAGTAGGAATAATCCACACCAAGCACTGGACCAACACCATAAAAATAACTTTCATCATTAACACGGGCTAGACCGATTCGCGCAAAAGCAGTATTATAGATAGTTTGATCGTTTTCAATCCGAGCATAACTCAAACCACCATAGAGTCGAACTTTATTAGTGGCGCTTGCACTAAAGTGTTGGCCTAAAACAGCATTAACTTGATCAAAACGAGTTTCACTATTTAAACCTTCAAGTGGATTAGTTGGATCGAAACTAACTAAATTATCTTGACGATTATCATTACTGATGTGAATCCAGCTTACAGAAGCATCATTTCCTGTACTGTATTGATAAGCTCCCTCAGCACGAAATCCCCAACTCCACTCATCAGTTACTCTATCGCGAGTATTCGTAGATCTATATCCACGTATGTTTCCATTATTTAAATTAAAATAAAGTGCATCTAGGCCTAAACTCCAGAGCTTCGTTTCACAAGGAACGGTAACATTTCCTGGGGTACATACTGGTCCCATACTACCAGCTAAGGCCAAGCCATTTGCTGTTAATCCGAGTACCGCTAAAATAGTTTTCTTTAACATAAGAGCTCCATTCTTTAAAATCAGATCTATTGTAACCTTTGTTTTATTTAAATCACAAGTAGATAACTAAGAAATGATTGCCTCGAATAATTAATGAGCAAATAATATAAAATCAGTAACTTATAGACTTTAGTTGGCTCTATTAAAGAGAAGAAATATAGAGCTTAGGGCGTTATTAAACTAAGAGTAGAATTAAATAACAGTAACTATTTTGTATTCGCCAGGTTGTAAATCGCCTAATTCCCAATTACTTATTTTATGGCGTATTAAGCGCAAGGTAGGAAAGCCAATAGCCGCCGTCATGTGTCTTACTTGATGGTTTTTTCCTTCTTGTAAAACAATCTCAATCCACGATGTGGGAATGCTTAATCTTACTCTGATCGGAGGAGTTCGTGGCCATATTTTGGGTTCATCGATAACGCTCGTTTGAGCTGGCAAGAAATGAATATCAGCTAACTTCAAGCCTTTACGTAAGGGCTCTAAATCAGAGTCAGAAATAGCCCCCTCTACTTGCACCCAATAGTATTTTTTTTTGTTGAATTTTGGGTGAGTCAATTGATGTTGCAGCGCACCATTATTAGAAAGTAAAAGTAATCCTTCACTATTCTTATCTAATCGGCCAACAGCATAATAACCTGGCATTGTAATATAAGCTGCAAGCGTATGTTTTATTATTTCACCCGTAAATTGAGTTACAACTCCAAAAGGTTTATTAAATAGAATAATCTGGGACATTGTATGGCAGAAAATAAGTCGCTAATAAAGCAAGTATAACTTATTTAGCTACAAGCGATAAAAATTTAAATTATAAATATTTTTATTTGCTAGACTGAAATAACAACAAGATGGAGATGCAATTTTGGATTTACAATTACGAAATAAAAAAGCATTAGTGACTGGGTCTACGGCAGGAATTGGTTTCGCTATTGCCCAAAAATTAGCTTCTGAGGGAGCTGTTGTTGTGATTAATGGTCGAACTGAAGAACGTGTACAAGAGGCAATAGAACAAATTAAAAAAACAGATCCCCAGGCTCAGTTGATTGGAGTAGCTGCTGATATCAGTAAAAAAGAAGAAATAAGTAAACTGATACAAGAAGTTAAGGAAGTCGATATTTTAGTGAATAATGCTGGAATTTATGAAGTTAAAGCTTTTTTAGAGATTTCAGATGAAGACTGGTTTCATATGTTTGATGTGAATGTCATGAGTGGTGTACGTTTAAGTCGCCATTATTTGAGCGCCATGTTGAAGAATAATTGGGGGCGTATTATTTTTATTTCCAGTGAATCAGCACTCCAGATACCAGGAGAAATGGTGCATTATGGTATGAGCAAAACAGCACAGTTAGCCGTTGCCCGAGGAATAGCAGAAAATCTTGTTGGAACTAATATTACTGTCAATTCAGTACTTCCTGGACCTACTCGAAGTGAAGGGGTCAATCAATTCATAAATAATTTAGGTAAGTCACAACATAAGACCTCAGAACAAATCGAGGAAGAATTTTTTGCAACTGTGCGACCTTCATCGCTTATTAAACGCTTTGCAACATCAGAAGAAGTCGCGAATATGGTAGCTTATTTGTCTAGCCCATTGGCTTCTGCAACGCATGGTGCTTCCGTGCGTGTCGATGGTGGAGTCATACGGTCTATTGCTTAGGCTTAGAGCGTGGAAAAAATTAAACCATTGTTTCTTAAAATAGCTTTTTATATAATGGGTTAAATTTATTCTTTATGGCGCAGCTTATTCATGAAATATTGGCTTCTTTTGTTGTTAGTTTTAACGCAAACAGGTTGTGCTATTAACCATAAAGTAATGGTGGGTGATGAACGCGTTGTCATTAAGCAGACTCCAGGAAAGGGTAAGGCTTATGTCCACGTTCATCAAAACGAAGACACCGCTTTAAAAGCAGCAAAAGTTGCCATCCGTCAGCAAGGTGGAAGTCTTATTACTTTGGCGCACTCTGGTGGGCGTAATATTGTTTTCCACTTAAACAGTCAACGCTATGAATTCGATCCTAATCGGATTTATACCGATAAGGGGATTAAGAAAACTTTAGCCCAATACAGTCGTTATACACCACAAGCCCATCGCGAAATAAAAAAATTAGCTAATAAAATTAAAGAGTTATTGCCTCAAGGAAAAGTCGTTGCTGTCCATAATAACTCTACTTATTCATTAAAAGATTATTTACCTGGGCATAAACTAGCAAGTGATGCTAAAGCTTTGCATATGAGCCCTAAAAACTATTATCGTAATTTTTATCTAGTAACTCAATTAAAAGATTATGCGCGCTTGAAAATGGAAGGCTTTAATGGCATTTTACAAAAAAAATCGGTTACTGATGATGGTTCTTTATCAGTCTTTCTGGCTAAAAGCGAGTACATCAACGTAGAGGCTGGATACAATCAGCTGGTTGAGCAAGTTAAAATGTTACTTTATGCGTAGGCGTTCTCAGGGGCTTTGTTTCTCCTAGAATGATAGACCTCTTAGTTAACACCTTGAAAATAGCTCCTAGACCCTCTGGCTTGTCTGCAAGGGCTAGAGTGAACGTCGTTGTGGATGTTGATGTCTTCAATTTCCATACCTTTAAAGTGACAATACCTTTATTCATTCTTTATCGCGCTCCGTTCGGCCTGAGGAGAATGCGCAACGTCCGTCTCGAAGGCTTTGTACTGTGCCAGGGCTTCGAGATGGGCTTTGCCCTCCTCAGCGCGAACGGTTTTGTGGTAATAAGTAAACTATTTATCCCTAACTCGCCTTAAGTAAACACAGTATTTTATCTTCTAAATTCATATTGGGATTCTTGATTAGCACATGCTATGATTGAGCTCTCAAAATTTATGGAGTGGTCAATGACATACGATAAAATTAAACTGCCGGCTCAAGGCGAAGCAATTACAGTTGCTGCTGATGGTTCTCTTCGTGTACCTAACAATCCAATTATCCCTTTCATCGAAGGAGATGGAATCGGAGTGGATGTTACACCTCCTATGATTCGTGTTGTTGATGCTGCAGTAAAAAAAGCTTATGGCGATAAGAAAAAAATCTCTTGGATGGAAGTTTATGCCGGTGAAAAAGCTACTAAAGTTTATGGTAGCGATCAGTGGTTGCCTAAAGAAACAGTAGAGGCAATGAAAAAATATGTGGTTTCAATCAAAGGACCTTTAACTACGCCAGTTGGTGGTGGTATTCGTTCACTTAACGTGGCTATCCGTCAAGATATGGACCTTTATACTTGTTTGCGCCCCATCCGTTATTTTAAAGGCGTACCAAGTCCTGTTAGAGAGCCTTGGAAAACTGACATGGTCATTTTCCGAGAAAACTCAGAAGATATTTATGCTGGAATTGAATGGCAAGCAGATACTCCTGAAGCTAAAAAAGTGATTGAATTTTTACTAAAAGAAATGGGCGTTAAGAAAATCCGTTTCCCACAACATTGCGGTATAGGTATTAAACCTGTTTCTCAAGAAGGTACTACTCGTTTAGTAAAAGCAGCAATTCAATATGCTATTGATAATGATCGTCAAACTGTGACTTTAGTTCATAAAGGTAATATTATGAAATTTACTGAAGGAGCGTTTAAAGATTGGGGTTATCAAGTAGCACGTGAAGTATTTGGCGCCAAAGAATATGAGGGCGGTCCTTGGATGGCCTTTAATAATCCAAAAACAGGCAAACAAATCATTATTAATGATGTAATTGCAGATGCCTTTTTACAACAAATTTTATTAAGACCAGAAGATTACAGTGTTATTGCTACTTTAAATCTTAATGGTGATTACATTTCTGATGCTCTTGCGGCACAAGTAGGCGGCATTGGTATTGCACCTGGTGCTAATATCAGTGATGATGTTGCGGTATTTGAGGCCACTCATGGTACTGCTCCTAAATATGCTGGTAAAAATAAAGTAAATCCAGGTTCAATTATTTTATCTGCTGAAATGATGTTGCGGCACATGGGTTGGAATGAAGCAGCTGACTTAATCATCAAAGGTATGGATGGCGCAATAGAAGCTAAGACTGTAACCTATGATTTCGAACGTGGCATGGAAGGGGCAACTCTGGTCACTAGTTCAGGTTTTGGTGATGCACTAATTTCTCATATGTAATATCGATTTGATTCTCTCGAGGGGCTTACTTCGAGAGAATTAGAAAGGGCTGTTAGTCTTTATACTACCTTATCCCAGTATGTTTGGTTTATGTCTCAAGATTGCTTAGAGCTTAAGTATTTGAATTATTATTGAGATTTAAGCTAGTAAAATACTAACAGAACCTCATATTTAAAATGTAATTTATTAACTTTCTGTGAATAGCAAAAAATGGGTTCTATCTAACCAATATGATATTGATTACTTCAACACCTAAATTATTCATTAAAATTACCCGTTTTTACTGGCCAAATGTCCCTGGGACGTCTATAAAAAGAGTAAGGGGTTGTAAGTTATGAGCGGGCAAAATTTAGAAGAAATTGTAAGGCATACGAAAACTGATACGCAAATAAGTACAGAACTTCGAGTGCCAAGAAAATTTAAAGTCGTATTGCTCAATGATGACTATACACCAATGGATTTTGTGGTAGATGTACTGAAACAATTTTTTCATTTAAACGAAGAAATTGCAATTCAGGTGATGTTGCAAGTTCATATTCAAGGAAAGGGCGTGTGTGGTGTATTTACACGAGATATAGCGGAAACTAAAGTAGCCCTAGTTAATGAATACGCACAAATGAATCAACATCCATTGCTATCTAGCATGGAACCCGCGTAACTGGTGTGGGCAGGAGAGGAGCAGCGACAATGTTAAATAAAGAACTAGAATTCACCTTGAATCTAGCATTTAAGGAAGCAAAAGAAAAGCGTCACGAGTTTATGACGGTTGAACATTTGCTGTTGTCTTTGCTTGATAATCCGGCAGCTGGGAATGTCTTACAAGCCTGTGATGCCAATATTGAAGCTTTACGACGTGACTTAATGGAGTTTATCGATGAAACTACTCCACGTATTCCTGATGATGAATTAGATAGAGAAACGCAACCCACTTTAGGCTTTCAACGCGTACTACAGCGCGCTGTTTTTCATGTGCAATCTGCTGGTAAAACCGAAGTGACAGGCGCTAATGTGCTTGCCGCAATTTTTAGTGAACAAGAAAGCCAAGCAGTGTATTTCTTACGTCGAGAGAATATTACTCGTCTAGATGTTATTAATTACATTTCTCATGGTGTATCTAAATATCAAAACAATGAGATGAATGAAAATATGAATAACTCTATGGATGAAGACATGCTTTCTTCAGAAGGCAATGAAACTCCTTTAGAAAGCTACTGCACCAATTTAAACAGGCGAGCAAAACAAGGGAAAATTGATCCTTTAATTGGTCGTCGTGAAGAAGTACAACGTACTATTCAAGTATTATGCCGACGTAGAAAAAATAATCCTCTTTTGGTTGGTGAAGCTGGTGTAGGGAAAACTGCGATTGCTGAAGGTCTAGCTCGTCTTATAGTAGACGGTGATATTCCTGATTCCATTCGTGGTTGCGTAGTCTACTCCCTCGATCTTGGTGCTTTACTTGCGGGTACTAAATACCGCGGGGATTTTGAAAAGCGTTTGAAAGCAGTACTAAAACAATTAGGCCAACAAGAAGGCGCTGTTTTATTTATTGATGAGATTCATACGATTATAGGCGCTGGAGCTGCTTCAGGCGGTGTAATGGATGCTTCCAACCTGATTAAGCCCTTATTAGCGAATGGCGAATTAAAATGTATTGGTTCTACAACCTATCAAGAATATCGTGGTATTTTTGAAAAAGATCGCGCTTTAGCAAGACGTTTTCAAAAAATAGATATTCCAGAACCTACTGTAGATGAAACCTTTGAAATATTAAAAGGTCTTAAAGGACGTTTAGAAGAACATCATGGCGTGAAGTTTTCTATTCCTTCCTTAAGAGCAGCTGCAGACTTAGCCGCTAAATACATTAATGATCGTTTTTTACCTGATAAAGCGATTGATGTAGTCGATGAAGCAGGGGCTTATCAAAATTTATTAAGTGCATCGAAACGTAAAAAAATCATTTCTGTCACTGAAATTGAAAGTGTGGTGGCAAAAATAGCTCGTATTCCTATTAAGAAAGTTTCTGCACGTGATAAAGATACCTTACGTAATTTAGAGCGTGACTTGAAATTACTTGTATATGGTCAAGATCAAGCAATTACTGCTTTAGCTTCAGCTATTAAATTGGGTCGTTCCGGTTTAAGAGAACCACAAAAACCAGTAGGATGTTTCTTATTTGCAGGTCCTACAGGAGTTGGTAAGACTGAAGTAACTCGTCAATTAGCCAATGTTTTAGGGATTGAGTTATTACGTTTTGATATGTCGGAATATATGGAGAAACATACTGTCTCTCGTTTAATAGGGGCGCCTCCGGGTTATGTTGGCTATGATCAAGGTGGTCTATTAACGGAAGCAGTTACTAAAAATCCTCATTCTGTTTTATTGCTGGATGAAATTGAAAAAGCACATCCAGATGTCTTTAACTTGTTATTACAAATTATGGACCATGGAACTTTAACCGATACCAATGGGCGTCAAGCTGATTTTAGACACGTAGTTTTAGTGATGACCAGTAATGCCGGTGCTAGTGAAATAGCTCGAAATTCTATAGGCTTCTCTCTCCAGGACAATGCCAATGACGGTTTAGATGTCATTAAAAAGCAATTTAGCCCTGAATTTAGAAACCGCTTAGATGCAATTATTAACTTCGCACCGTTAGATAATGTGACTATCGGTTTAGTGGTTGATAAATTCATTATGGAATTGGATGAGCAATTAAGTCATAAAGGCGTTACTTTTATAGTAGATAAAGCCGCACGCGAATGGTTAATAGAGCATGGTTATGATAAAGCAATGGGTGCTCGACCAATGGCTCGTTTAATTCAAGAAAATGTGAAAAAACCTCTAGCTGATGAACTGTTATTTGGTAAGTTAGCGCATGGCGGTCATGTAACACTTAAAGTTAAAGATGGTAAATTGCATTTTGACAGTCATGATCATCGGGAAGGGGTGTATTAATAAATTTTATTTCCCATAAGGCCTGACTTGACAGGCCTTATAATTTTAGTGATTGCTCAAAATCATCCCAACAGCTTTTTTTCTTTACAATACAATTTTATCGAAGAACTGTCCTATACTAGACCCTGTGTTGAGTATGGTATATAAGGATAATGCTGGCTCTTAATAAGGTTGTCTTACAATTTTGCGCTATTCTCGTTATAATTCTTCTTTTTTCTATCTGTAGAAAGCATGTTAAGCGTTATTATTATTGCTAAAAATGAAGAAGCCAATATTGAACGATGCCTAGAGTCTGTGCGCTTTGCAGATGAAGTTATTGTTTTAGACTCAGGTAGTACCGATAAAACAATGGAAATTGCCAAGCGTTATACTGATAAAGTATTCTTGACCGACTGGCGTGGTTATGGGGTACAAAAACAAAGAGCTTTAGAACAGACTAGTGGTGAATGGGTGTTAAATCTTGATGCCGATGAATCCATCAGCGATGAATTACAACAAGAAATAAAAAGCGCTATTACCTCAAATCAAGCAGATGCTTATCGTCTACCGATTCAAATGGTCTTTTATAATCAACCCTTAAAATACTCTGCAAGTCCTAAACGTCATGTGCGTTTATTTAAAAAAGCGAATAGCTCTTTTAGTAATGATATTGTTCATGAAAAAATTATTTTACCTGAGGGGATACGTATAGGTAAAATTAAAAAAGCGATTAGACATCATTCATTTCAAGATGTAAGTCATGTATTGTACAAGTTGAATAAATATTCCTCTTATAGTGCCAAAATACGAATTGCTAATAATAAAAAACCAAGTTTTATTCGTGTATTAGCTGCTACTTGGTGGATGTTTAGTCGTTGTTTTATTTTACAGCGTGGTTTTTTAGATGGGCGATTAGGATTTTTATTCGCTTTTTTTAGTGCTCAAGGAACTTTTTATCGAGGTATAAAACAAATTTATACCGATAGTAATATTCATGAACTACCGGCTTTAAATACCAATAATGAGGCTGAACTGTGAATTTAAAAACATTACAAGAAAAAGGTGCATATTTAACTCCAGTATTATTTGCATTATTTGTATTTTTTATACCGCTTAGCCCTTCGCTGAAGTCTGTTTTTTTTGTTCTAGCTATTGCTAGTGTGTTATTTAATCCTTATTACAATCAAAATTTATTTTATGCATTCAATAGCAGTTGGGGAAGATTAGCTCTCCTTTTTGTAGGTTTTGTTGCTCTCGCCTGTTTATGGAGCCCTGCTTCATTTTCTATGCAAATGAGTGTTTTGAGCAAATATTCAAAACTACTGTATTTGCCGATCTTAGCGGTTGGATTTATTAGCTCTAAAACTAGATTTTGGTGCATGAATGCCTATTTATTATCAATGGTAGTGACCTGCATCACTGCTTTATTGAAAATTAAGGGTTTTGTTCATGTAGGTAATCCTATTGATCCTGGCGAGTTATTTTATAATCATATTATTACTGGATTTATGATGGCTCTTGCCTGCTATGTAGCAGCGCTACAGGGTTTTAAATTTAAGGGTTGGCCTCGAGCTTTCTATCTCTTCGTCGTGCTTATAACAAGTTATCAGATTTTATTTCTTAATACCGGTAGAACCGGTTATGTTATCTACCTTCTTGTAATGGGTTTATTATTAATACAAAAATTACCTCTCAAGAAAGCGTTTGTAGGAATGCTGGTCTTGAGTGCCCTAATGTTTATAGCTTATAGCTTAAGTCCCACCATGCAATCAGGAATACATAACCTAATTGTTGATGCTCAATCTTTACACGCAAATAATGCGAATAGTTCTATAGGATTTAGATTTCAATTTCATGATTATGCTCAATCTTTAGTAAGAAAACATCCTTTTTTTGGTGTGGGTACTGGCGGATTTCAATTCTCTTTCATTAAAGATCAGCCTATACCTGCATGGGGTAAGCTGTTGAATGACCCACACAGTCAATATTGGCTGACACTTTCTGAACAGGGGCTAATTGGTGCTGTCTTACTGGGTCTTTTTTTTGCTAGTTTATTTTTAGCTGCCTTCAAATTAACAGAATACAAATCGCTTCTTTTGGGAATTTTAATTACCTTTTGTGTAGGTTCTTCTTTCGATAGTATTTTATGTTATTCGACTATAGGTTATTTATTGATTGTGTTTACTGCCCTAAGCTTTGGCGAGTCTATTGAAAAATATGCTCTTGAAAAGAAAAAGGAATTAAATTCTGTCCCTAATTTAGAGGGCAATGATCTTCATTTGAGTAGTATCCAAGCCCTTATAAAATAGAGGGTTGAGTAGTAAGTGTAGCCTTGATGCAGCGTCAGCGTAATCAAGGTTTTGGTAAACAAAGTGAAGCAGCCCTGAGATTACTAAAAAAGTGGATTGCTTCGCTGCGCGCATTAATGGAGTAATCATTCATCCTTAACAGACTTAGAAAGAACCAATTTGGCTATAAGGATTAGGGGTAGAACATTCTTCTGATACAGAGCCATCATTACATACCACGAGACCTGTTCTATCATAAGTTGGAAGGACTCCTCCTTGCCACAAGCAACATCCTTTTAAAAGCAGTAAATCCATCACGGCATGGCGATCGCAGTAGCATGCGGAGTAAAAGCCATTTTTACATACAACGCGACCAGCTGATGAGTCACAATAACTTGAGCCGCCCATTTTACCACAACAACCGTCAGCAAATGCGGGAATAATAAGCAGACTCAACATACTGGCGAGAAATATTTTTTTTATTATTAGCATATTGATTCTCTAAGGTTTTATTAGTTTAGAATAGCACAGAGTTTAAAAAAATATTAGCACCTAGCCCAAGAGTTGAGGGTATAATTTAAATAAATAACTACTTACAACTCCTGCTAATAAGCCAAATAAATGCCCTTGCCAAGATACTCCTTTTTCTTTCGGAAAAATTCCTAAAAATATACCTGCAAAATAATAAATACTAAGTATTCCTAAGATGATTGTTAAAGGGGTAGTATGCTGATAAATATTAGCAACTAAGAACCCCCAATAACCAGTAATTAAGGCACTGGCGCCAATATGTAGCCCATTTTTAGCAAAGCACCAAATGGCCGAGCCACTAAGTACAGTAATAAGTAAAGTCACTATAAGGTAATAGTACAAACCATTAATAAGAATGAAGCAACTCAATACTATTAATGGAATAGAATTAAAAAAAATGTGATTGAAATTAGCATGGAGCAAAGGTGCAAAAATAATTCCGGGTAATCCTCTTAAGCGTCTAGGTATAATACCTAACAATAAGATTCTATTAGTTATACAACTGCTGATGAAATACAGGGACCAGGGAATGAGCAGAACAAGTCCTAAAGTAGGTAAATTATTTTGGATCTGTATTTTTATTATATTAAGACTAGTTATTAATTGATCAAACATCTATTTAACAGCTCCTAATTATTAATTTCCTTTATTTCACAACTTAATGACCCTTTGGCTAAGCGCACATTTACTGTGTCACCAAGGTTTAGATGTTCCGTGTTATAAAGTACTGTTCCATTGTGCGTAGTGAGCGAATAGCCTCTATCTAATGTAGCTAATGGACTTACTGCATGTAAAGTAGATAGATTATTATTTAATTGATAGCGTAGAAAATTTATTTTTATATGGAGATGCTGAATTAACTGCTCCCTTACTTGATTAAGACGTAACTTAGTTTGTTTTACATAGTGAAGAGGATTCTTCATTTGCAATTCTTTAGTACAGAGTTGGAGCTGTTGTTTTCTATGGGTTATTGTGCCATTAATGCAAAGAAGCAATTGTTTTTCTAAGTAATCTATAGTTTGCCAATGAGCAGCTATTATTTGTTTGGGTGAGCTGAGCTTGCTTGCTAAATAGTCCATTTTTATTTGTTGATTTTGAATTTGTCTTAATATGGCACTTTGTAAACGCGACATAAGATTATTTATTAATTGAAGAAGCTCCTCTCGATGAGGTGTTACGGCTGTTGCCGCAGCAGTTGGAGTTTCAGCCCGATAATCTGCTACAAAATCAGCTATAGTAAAATCTGTTTCATGACCTACCCCTGAGACGATAGGAATTGTGCTCGCTGCAATATGTCGCGCTAATAATTCATGATTAAAAGCCCATAAATCCTCCATACTACCACCGCCACGAGCTAAAATTAGCACATCACAACGATTATGGGCATTAGCATATTGTAGGGCTTTAATCAGTTGTTCTGCAGCTGTGGCACCTTGAACTTCGCTTGGATAAATAAAAACTGAGGCTAAGGGAAATCGTCGTCCTAAAGTCGATAGAATATCTTGAATTGCTGCACCACTGGTAGAGGTAATAATACCGATGGTTTTGGGAATTTTAGGCAGTGGTTTTTTTCGTTCTGGATGAAATAAACCTTCTGCCGCTAATTTATTTTTTAAGGCTTCAAATTGTAGATAAAGTTCACCTAGTCCTGCTTCTTTTAACTCATCGACAATCAACTGATAATCGCCCCGAGCCTCATATAGGCTAAGTCTTCCACTGGCTACTAGGTGTTGACCATCCTTTAATTTACTAATGAAAGGGCCTAGATGGCGATTTTTAAAAAAGACACAACGAATTTGCGCATGACTATCTTTTAAAGTGAAATATAAATGACCTGAGGAAGGTCTACTTAAATTAGATAATTCACCTTCCACATAAACTACACCAATTTCTTGTTCCAAATAATTTTTGATGTGACGATTCAATTGACTGACAGTCACTACTGGAGAAGGCATAAGCATAGTCCAAACACATTTTAGCTAAACGAAAAGCGATACTATAGCAGATGAAAGGAGTTTCATCCTTAATAATATGTATCGTCAGTAGGTCTTGCTAAACCGATAAATACCACCATACCGTCTCCTCCTGGATTAGCAAAAAGAGAGCTAAAAGGTACGGGTTTCCAGTTATTGGCGGTCCATACATTTCCTGCGCGATCAGGAATTGCCTGGACTAAACGCATTAAAGGGAAAAAAGAAGGAGGGCCATTGGGGCCATTAAGTGGTGTTCCATCAGCTAATAATACCTGGCTACCTCCCGTTGGTAAGGTATAGTCTGTTGCTGGAGAAATAGCATCCCCCGTAGTGACTCCTGGGGGACATTTGCTAGGAGTGCTACCACAAATTTGCGATATTGAATAATCACCTACTGTAAGAAAATCAGTAAAATTTGCTACCCAAACATTTTCATCTCTGTCTACCCGAACTCCCCATGGTGCCACAACACCACCTACACCATTAACCGCATGAAGAATAGTTCCTGAAGAATCCAGCTGATAAACGGTATTATCGCCCATAGATGCTACCCATAAATTATCATGAGCATCAATTGTAATTCCTTTAAGTTGATTTCCCACGGAGACACTTAATAAGTGTACAATTTTATTGTTTTGAATAATAAATTTTTTAACAGTGGCTGAAGTACTATTGCTAACCCAGGCAACGCCATTTCTACCGATAACTATTTCAAAAGGCCCACTGTTTGGTGGCTCTTGGTAATAAATAGCATTATTAGGATCACCTTTGAGAAAAACTACTACTCTGTTGTTTCCATAACTGGCAATCCAGATATTATGATCTCTATCAGAAACAACACCCTGCGCCCTGTAAATAAAGGAAGTATAGCCACTAGGACCTGATATTGGAATTCCAGAAGCACTGATTTGCGATACAGCCCCGGGACTTGGGACACAGTCAGAACATTGTCCCCAACCAAAATCCCCAACCCATATTGAATTATTAACATCAATATCAATCCCATAGCCAGTGCCTAAAATGCCGCCACCAAAGACAGGTGATGTTGGCGTGTTATTTGCTCCATTGGCAGGTTGCCCGTTGGGTTGAAGTACAACAATACATTTAGGGGTGTTTGGGGTTCCTTGAATAACATTGTTGGTAATCCAAGCAAATCCTTTATTATCAAATCGTACTTTCGCAGGTCCTCCAAAAGGACAACTTTCACTGCCAGAATCATTAAATTTTATCGCTATAGTCCATGCATCTGGTTTTTGGATGGGGTTTAAATAGGGAGTATAAATTTTTAAGGGAAGGGTTAAAGCATAAATGGCTAAAACATGATTTGCAGGATGATGTGCAATACTGAGTAAAGCCTCTAAAGTGTTTTTTGGTGTGATGCCATCAAATGTGCTTGCAGAAAATAATGCAGTACAAAAATTTGTATTATTACGAACACACGGTGCAATTAAATTAGCTAAACTACTAAGAGAGCGCATGGAGTTAGTTTCATTGGCATTAGGTGATTTAGTCATTACTGCGGATAAATTACCAGTAATTGGATTAACTAAATTAGCATTCATCAATGCCGCAATTTTTAAACCTAAGACTTTACCGTAAATGAGATTACCATTTAAAAATTGTGCCATGGAATAAGCAGCGGCGACGGTAGTCATTTCGTTAATAACGACAGTAGGAAGAAGTTTTTCTCCCATAATGGTGACTAATTTAATATTATTGCCTTTACTAGCTAGAGCATAATAGTTTTTATGAGGAGGTATAGAAGTTGGAGGTATGTATATATAAAATTTACCTTTTGAGTCTGTTGTAGCACGTCCTATAAGTTGAGCAGTTCCTAGTTCTGATCGATATACGCTAATTACAGCATCTGCAATTATTTGTGTGTTTGCTCCACCAGATTGAACGGTTCCACTTACAGTGGGCACAAGGGCAGTGACATTTAGAGGATAAGGGGTTCCGGCGCAAGCAAGAACCTGAGGAGTGCAGATAAAAAGATGAAGTTTTGGGTCGGGAACAGAGGCTTTTACCTCACCCGAGATAGTCAGCTGCAACGTGCAGTTCTTTTTAGGCATTAGAGTAAAACTAGAGCCGCATAAGTCTGGATAATCAGGATTACTAGTTACTTGTTTAACGTTTTTAGGTAAGTATTTAACAAAACCATTGGCAAGCTTTTTTCCAGTATTGTTTGTAACTGTATAAAAAGCAGTTTGAGTAGTACCTAAAATGATGGTTTTAGGGAGGGTTGGGCGGATCCAACTAGTTATCGCAACTTTGCCGCCTCTAGTTTGTGTTAAAAATTTCAATAGGACTTTTATAGTTTAAACACTTTCTTGGCCTATTATTTAACTCATTCTCAACAGTACTAATTGCATCATCACTAATGGTGTTAAA
>CANJQE010000001.1 GCA_947476305.1 Legionellaceae bacterium | reverse complement strand
TAACTCTAAAACTATTTTAGTTTTAAACTCAGCTGTATACGTCTTTTGTTTTTTACTCATTAATAAGGCTTCCTAAATGTTATGACTTATTTTAACTGTTTAGGAATTAAATACTAAATTTTATTGTCCGAAAAAGTAGTGGCATTATACCCCTTAGAGCTTAGAGCGTTTATCATGAAAAAAAGAAGTAACAAAAAGGAAAGCGGGCAAATTACCAGCAGAATTAGAACGAGTTAACCTTAATGCAGCAGGAATTGATATTGGATCAGCCTCACATTTGTAATGATCCTTAATGTTGCACGTTATGGATTAGCAAAACAGGAAGATACAACAAAATAAAATAATGAAAAGAACACTACCGATGGGAATGCATGCATTAATATCTACGTTTGTTGAGTCTTGAAATCTTTATAAAATTTTTAAAAAATACGATCATATTTTTGACAAATTAACTTCCTGCGTCAATAATTCACATTATGATAAAATTTTAAGTCTCTATGACCTATAAACCCCATTTCTTTATACCAACCGCTGATCTTAAAGAAAAGATTAAGCAAAAACATAGAGTTCAGCCTGTTGATTTTACTGTTTTATCTCATCTATTAACGTCAAATATAGATGCTGAATTAAGCTTATTGCATGAATGTATCCTCGCTTTTCCTAAGGAATTCATTAGAAATTTTGTATGCCTTCAACCAGAAAGGTTAATTGAGCATGAAATTCTTGCTCAATTACAAGCAGGTATAAAACTTGATAAATCTCTTGAGGATGAAGCAGATACTTTTGGTCAGGCGTTCACCTGGGTTCAACAGTCCTTATCTTCTGAAGCTCCAAGACTTCAGGAAGAATGTTTTAGATTATTTGGTGAAACTCAAATGGAAGTTGAGCAGTTTTTTGATGCATTGATGAATACTCCCTCCAAAGTTCTTCCTTCTTTCCCACCAAAACAGAGTAAACAATTACTTGAATTTTATAATGAACTTTCTCAAAAAGAATTTTGGCAAGATAGTAAAGAATCACTTAAAGCAGTCTGTGTACAAAGAGCAATGGCATTAATTTACACTCAACGTGTTCAAGCGTTTATTCAACCATCCGTCAAAGCACATATTAGTGAGCTCTGTAGATTGAAAAAATTGGAACAATTAAACCCTGTTGAGAAGAGTGATGGCGTTGCAATTTTTACAACAGGAGGAGTAGCTTCCGGTAAGGGAAGCTGTCTTAAAAATATCAGTGAAACTTTAAAAGAACGCCATCCCCGTGCCATTGAATGGGATGAGATCGTCCATCATAACGCGGATAGATTAAAGCCGTTCTTATTAAATCCTAAAGTTGATCCTTTGAAATACTCACAATACACCTATGAGGAAGCTTTGTTGATCAAAGAACGAGTGATGAAAATCATTGAACAAGAAGGTGAAGTATCAGGAAGATTTCCTCACTTATTGCATGATCAAACTAAATTAAAGGGTGAGGAGCTGAAAGAAGCAAGTAAACGCTATGGTGAGATGATTATAACTGCCGTTTCAACAGATGCTGCTTCAGCTATAGAGCGCGCTTATTCAAGAGGGGAAGCAACAACTAGATTCGAACATACAGAGGGGCTTCTAGGCTCTCATCAAGCAGTTCCGGGTGAGTTTATCAAGGCGTTGAATCAAGACGAATTAATAGGCCAAGGACAGATTGGTGTGGTTATGTATGATAATAATAGTCCCTCAAGACAGTTAACAATATTTGCCTCAATAGACATGCAGAATAAACAGCTTATTATCTATGACGACGAATGCATGCAAGCATGGATTAAGAAAGAAAATATTAATCCTAAAGCGAAATCAGAAGATGAATTGTATAGTGATAAACCTATTCGAACTACAGAAGAATATTTTGCTCCGTTGATAGCTAAAGGTTTTAGCCTTGAGATTAGACCAAAAGTCGAGTCCTCACAGGATGATAATGTGAGTATAGTCGTCACAATGTAAATTATAATAGGTTTTTAGGAGTTATGAGCATGACAAAAATTACTGATAAGAAAACAGCTGATATACCGAAGCAGCCGAATAGTCCGCAACCTAACCGTTGGTCTTTTCTACGAGGCTCGCAGGAAATTTTGGAACGACAAAAGTCAGAACCCACTCAAGAGGAAGAAGTTAGAAGTGTTGATCAATCCGATAATTTAAGCGAAGTAGACCCGGATATAAAAGAATCAATAGCTACTGCTAAAAGTCCATAATTTTAAATTCAGCACGACTTTGTTGCATACCTTCGCGGTGTCGTTTTTCACAAAATTCAGGCGGATTGCTGGCTTTGAGGCATTCTCAATGATGTCATTTTATTGAGCACGCCCAAACTCATCCAAAAACGAATATGATCATCGCGTGAGTATTTACTTCCTGGCTAATCACAGCAACCGATGAAGAGGGATGACGATCTTTTGCATCAGGATTTCTCATCAATATGGCTTTATTAAGAGCAAAGCGGTCATAAGCACCATCTTTCATCCCCACATTGAAGCGAGTAATTCATTAACCGATTAGGACTCACTTAATATGCCAATTGGCGAATCTTGAGAAGTGGCGCTAAAATCCTTTGTATTTTTTTATAAATTAATAATTTAAATATTGTTAATATATAATTGGCAAAAGCTAATTGTTTACCCCATAGCTTGAATATTTACCTAATTCTTTAGAAGGAAAATCTTTAATATTAAAAGTTACACAAACATATCTGCTCCCTATTGGTGGTTAAATGTGCATACAAAGGTATCAGAGTTAAAGAGTTTCCTTAGGCCATCGCACCCAATATTGCAAATTTAACTAATTAGTATATAATATTTGACAGCGTCGATTTGAAATTTCAGCTTGCGGACGCTCAAAAGAGTTAACTTTTTTGTAAATACGGCTAAAGCGGCTTCTTTCCCTACCCCTCTTTAAAGCCTTTTCCCGCAGCTGTATTCTTTAGGTTTTAGTAATGATTGAATTAAGCGGAGTAACTAAATCTTTTGCTGGCACACCTGCCATCCAAAATATTGATCTATTTATTCAGGAAGGAGAAATTTTTGGCATCATAGGACGAAGTGGAGCAGGAAAATCTACTTTACTACGATGTATTAATTTATTAGAACGGCCCGATCAAGGGGAGCTAATCGTTGATGGGCAAAACCTTATGAGTCTGTCCCGAAAGGATTTAGCCACAGCACGACATAAAATAGCTATGATTTTCCAACATTTCAATTTATTAAACTCAAAAACAGTTTATGAAAACATTGCACTTCCCATGCGTATTCAAGGCATTGATGAAGAGGCTATTAAATTTAAAATCGATGAATTACTTCCAATAGTAGAGCTAACAGACAAGGTAGACGCCTATCCCTCACAGCTCAGTGGTGGTCAAAAACAAAGAGTAGCGATTGCCAGAGCATTAAGTTGCTCTCCTAAAGTACTTCTTTGTGATGAGGCAACTTCGGCTCTTGATCCTGAAACCACCGAATCCATATTGAATCTTTTGCAAAAAATCAATGGCTTATATGGTATTACTATTGTTTTAATTACCCATGAAATGGAAGTGATTAAACGTATTTGTAAACGTGTTTCTGTAATAGAAGACAGCAAGATTGTAGAAACTACCCTCCTGGCTAATATATTTAACAAAGAAGACAGTGTAGCTCGAGCCATGTTTTATAAACAACTTAGCCCAGAATTACCTTCTTGGTTAAAAGATAAATTAGCGAGCTATGCTACTGACAAACCCCTGCTGCGTTTATTTTTCAAAGGAGCTGAAGCCACAGTACCTTTCATTAGTCAAACGAGTAGGGAGTTAAAACTGGATATTAATATCTTACTAGCAAACATTGATAGTTACGATACCACAGTCTGTGGTGTAGTTGTTGTAGAGTTAACAGCCCATCAATTTTTACTTGAAGAATTTGTCCTACGTTGTAAGCAAGCTGGATTAACTGTGGAGATTTTAGGTTATGTCCTACCTGATGGTATATGATTTATTAAATGCTACTGGCGAAACCTTGTATATGGTTGCTATTAGTACCCTATTAGCTATTGTTTTGGGCTTACCTTTGGGAACACTCCTTTACTCAGCACGAACAATAAAACCTAATCCTAAACTGCATAAAGCGCTTTCCGCTTTTATTAATACTAGCCGATCTATTCCTTTTATTATTTTATTAGTGGCTATTATTCCTTTTACACGTTTAATAGTGGGTACTTCCATTGGGATGAATGCGGCTATTGTTCCATTGACTCTAGGTGCAACACCCTTTTTTGCCCGTCTTATTGATAATGTATATCAGGCATTGCCTAAAGGCCTGATAGAGACAGGTTATTCTATGGGTGCAAGTACCCGCCAAATTATTTTATATATATTATTACCTGAAGCAAAAGCAGGAATCATTCATGCCATTACCGTGACCGCCATTACTTTAATTAATTATTCAGCTATGGCGGGAACAGTGGGAGCAGGAGGCTTGGGTACTCTTGCAATTAATCATGGCTATCAACGTTTTGATGCCGGGATCATGATTTCTACTGTAATCGTATTAATTATTATGGTCCAAGTGATTCAAATGTTAGGGGATTATTTAGCACAACGTGTCTCACCTAATTAATCATCAAGGATGATTAATTGTACTTAAGTAAAGTGATAGAAAGACACCATATTTAATCTGTTTATTGGTAGAATAACTCATTTTGAGTAATTATTTAAAATAAGGAGTATCAGTATAATGCGCATTTTAAGTTGCCTTATTCTAGTTCTAAGTTTAGCGGCTTGTAATAAGCCCTCTCCAAATACCTTAGTTATTGGAACTATTGCAGGCCCTGAAACAGAAATTATTGAAACAGCAAAACAAGTCGCTGAAAAAGACCATGGTTTGACCATTAAAATTGTAGAGTTTAATGATTACAATTTACCCAATGAAGCCTTACAAGATGGCAGTTTAGATGCCAATGTTTATCAGCATTTACCTTATTTAAAGGCCTCCATGCTGGCTCATGGATATGACCTACAAGCGATTGGTAGAACCTTTGTTTACCCTATGGGTATTTATTCGAAAAAATATAAGTCATTAAAAGATTTACCAGAAAATAGTATTATTGCTGTTCCCAATGATCCAAGTAATGAAATGCGCGCCTTTTTATTGCTCGAAAAATCAGGATTAATTACTTTAAAAAATACTACTAATAGCGGTGTTCCCGAACTTGATAGTAATCCTAAGAAACTACAATTTAAAGAAATGGATGCCGCGCAATTACCCCGTGTATTACCTGATGTAGCAGCGGCCGTTATTAATACAACCTTTGCTCTCCCTGCGGGTTTAAGTCCTTCTAAAAATGCACTTTTTACAGAAGGAAAGGACTCACCTTATGCTAATGTGATTGTTATAAGACGCGACACCAACAAACGCCCTCAGTTAGAACTGTTTGTTCAATCATTGAACTCTGAAGAAGTTAAGAAAAAAGCGAAGAAATTATTTGGTGATTCTGCAATCCCTGCCTGGTAAAATCATTATAAAGCGGCTCCGTTAGACCTAATTGAGCCGTTTGTTCAATTAAGTTAGAGTTAATAAAATTGTGATATACTTTATTTAACTTACTTATTGATTAGGGTAAATCATGCCTGGTCCACTAATATTTTATGCTATTTACAAGGGTATTGCCCATAAACTAAATAAAGCCAATACGCTTGATGAGCTCTTTACACCTGAAAATCGAGATATTGCTAACAAGCTTTATAGGAATCAAATAGGACTAGGACAAAATTTTAAATTCGATAACACCCCTTTTACTGATTATGCAGCAGCTAGAACAAAAAGTATTGAGAATCTCCCTAGTATTTTTGGTAATAAATTAGAAGAGCCCTTAAAAAAACAATTCCAAGACGCTCTAAAAGATAGTGCTGTAAAAAGCAGTCTAGATAGTGTATTAAAACCTCATGCAAAACAGACAGAAGGCGCGCCAGGAAGTTTGACCACAGCAGAAAAAGATTATCAACAAAAAGCGGCTGCTTTTACTCAATTAGCTAAAAAAATCCCTCCCCTTAAAGTGGAAGCTGTCATTCAAACAATGACAGAGATCATTGATAAAGGGGTAAAAGACATCACCGCTCAACAACTTTCTGAAAAAACCAAGCTAGAGAGCTTAATCCAGAGTAAACCTTTTAAAGACAAATTAATCGCTGCAGGAATCAAGGAAAGCGACATTCCCGCAATACAAAAAGCAATGAAAGCTGATTTAGTGGACACGCATAAAACGCAGTTAAAAAGCTTTGAAGATGCTACAGCAAAATCCAAAAATCAATTACATAGCGCGGCTCAAGCAGATCTGAACAAATACCCATTTATACAAGCACTAAGTAATAGTAGTGATGAAATGAGAGAAATCATTAGACTCCAAGCTGAGAAAAATCGAGTAGCTGATTTAAAAGCAGTAAATGAAGAAATATCCCGTAAAACACAACTACTTGGTGAACCGGGGCTTACTAAAATTCAAAAAGATCAGCTAACATCTGAACTTAAAGAAGCGGAAGTAAGAAAAAAAGCGATTGCCGACCGAAACGGACCTTTGGAAGCCGTCGCGGATAAGGTTCAAAAGGCTCATGATCAAGATCCTAATGTCGGTTATGTTCACCTTTCCCAATTAACAATAATTAAAAGCCGAACAGGCAAAACAATAAAACAAGATGAACCAGGTGTTTTTAAACTGGAATTCGGGGCCACGATGGACCGTCGCGAAATAGTTTCCGGTTATTTTATGGGTAATAAAGTTGGCCAAGATCTAAGACTATTAGCAGAAGGGGTTAAAGCTGGTGGTAAAAAATCTATCATCATGGATATTGATTATAGTAATGAAGATATGGCTAAGAAACGAGCCAAACAAGCTTATGAAGCCTGTATTGAGGCAGGCTTTCCCCCTGAGAAAATTAAAGTGAATGTTACTGTGAACGGTAAAAAAATAGAGTGGAAACCAGAGCAAGAACTTGGTCCACAGTACGAAGTACTGAAACAGCGCTCAGCTGAACTGCAAAAAGGTAATGCAGCACCGCTTAAATTTGAAAAACCAAAAACAGAACACACAGCCCAAGCAAAAGAAGAATTGGAGAAAATACTGGTGGACATAAAACAACAAGAAGCAGTCCAAAAAGCCAAAGAGGAAGAAGAGAGTCAACAAGCTGCCGCTCGAATGTTTGATGAACCAGAGCAAGAGCCAAGAGCTGCTGTACAGCCAAATAATTAATAGAAACAATCTTCTTGGATTTTTATATTAATCAAAATTTTACTAGGCCTAAACCTCAAATTCTGTTATTTTAATGATTATCTTTTTAAAGATAATCATTAGTTATTTTTATAGGGTTCTTCGTGATTTAAAGCTCTTTTTTATTTGAAGAATAGAATTTGATAGCACTATTCATTAAACGAATCACTCCTGCATCAGCTCTATAAAATGAATGGAACTCAATATTTAGCTATGGAGAACAGCTATGAGCATGAACAGTTTTGATGAATTAGAGAGTGAAGTTGAGGAATTCAGCGAAACAGCCCCCATTATTCCTACAGAAGCTAGCCCATCCACCAAACTTGAACGTCGCAGAAAAATAGAAGATCTCTTTGAAGAGAAGCGTTTAAAAGAAGAAATGGCTGATTTTGCTTGAATATAAAAATTTATTATACCTAAACTTGTTGCAGCAAAGCGTAATCAAGGTATTTTATTAAAGCGACCTCATCCCATCTGAACCATGAGCACATAAATTTAAATGTAAGCTGGTGCTAAGCGATAGCGCAGCCCAGCAAGCTCTTGACGTCACACCATGTCGAGGTTGCTGGGTCAAGACCCAGCCTTGTGTCTTGAAATTATGATCCAGAACTCACGTTAATTTAGAGTGATACGAAATAGATCCAAAAATGCTCAGTGGTTCGTTTATAAAATGACGAATTAGTGCTCTTATTTAAGAGCACTGTAAATATCAAACCGTATTGTTTTCCCTTCAATACTGGATGGTGCAAGTAATAAAGACTTAATTTTTTGCGGCCATTTTACCACAACCCTATTTTTTGTCCGTTGAATGGCAATCTTTATTAGCTCTAAAGCATCTTCATCCGGACCAATGAGGTCTTGCAATACTTGCATCTCTTTTTTTACTAAAGCAGACTTAGTACGCACAGGATGCATAGGATCAATATAAATTACATCAGGGTACTCTTGTGGTGATAAATTTCTTAAATAAGTTAAAGCGTTTCCATGATGCAAAGATAGATTCATTTGTTTCTGATCAAGCATTGTCCTTCTATCTAAAGCGTCTGCTAATAAAGTAGCCATTATCAAATTACGTTCTATCATTAAGACTTCAGCACCTAAAGAGGCTAATACAGCGGAATCACGACCCCATCCAGCCGTAGCATCTATAATTTTTAGGCCTGAACTAGGTTTGCAGGCACGAACCAATCCTTGTTTCTTTCCCTCCCCCTTTCTCTTATTCCAAGTAGTAGAACTAAAATCAGCTTCGAGTAAGCTAAAGGAAGGCATTTTTAAAGCAAGCTTTTCAGCAGCAACAAATAAGCACAGCTGACTATCCTTTTTTAATTCTAAGTGTAATTGTGTAGCCAAATGCTGCGCTTGTGCTTCAAGATCATCTGTTTCATAACCAATACATGTTATTTCAGTCATTCTTCGTATCAGGGTTGGTTAATAAAAAATCTACAAAAGCAGCTAAAGAATCATAAATAGGTACTTCAGAAAAACTCTTCAAATGCAGATGATCGGTCATAGAAGATAAAATCATCACCGGATAAGCTCCTACAGCATGGGCGACTTGAATATCAGATATCCTATCACCAACAAAGAGGACATTTTTTAAGGAACATTGTAATTTTTGGGCTAATGCATGAAGCATTCCGGGCTGTGGTTTTCTACAAGAACAATTCATTTCAGGAAGATGAATACAATATTCTATTGCTTTAATTGTTCCTCCTGCATTCTCAATAGCTCTCATCATTTTCTGATGAATAGCCAGGAGGGCTTCTTCACTGTACAAGCCTCTAGATACTCCTGATTGATTAGTGGCCACGCCAATTGTGTAACCCGCCTTAGTAAGACGGGCTATAGCTTCTACACTTTCAGGTATTAAAATGAATTCTTCTTCACTTTTAATATAGTGAAGAGAATCATAATTAATTACCCCATCTCTATCCAATAAAATGACTTTAGTCATACTGTAATTGCAGCATGGAAATATCAGCAACCTCTTGTAATAGCTCTTGTAAATGAATAAGTAGCGCCAATCGGTTACTTTTTAGAGCTTCATTATCAACCATCACCATCACATTATCAAAAAACGCATCAACTGGCTCTTTAATACTTGCTAGCTCTTTTAATATAGGGCCATATTCAGCATTATTAAACAGAGAACCAACTACTTCCTTGAGTTGTTTAATCTGGCTATATAAGCTTTTTTCTGGACCATCTACTAAAAGCGGCTCATTCACAAGCACTTTTTTTCCTTTGTCAGCAACAGCAACACTGGCGAGTATATTACTAACACGTTTACAAGCAGCACTTAAAGAAGCAGCTTCAGGAATCTTTACAAAGGTTTTTAAGGCATTTAAACGTTTTTCTAAATCATAAAAATTTTCATCCTGACGGGCACGAACTGCTTGAATTAAATCAATAGTAAATCCTTGATTTTGGTAATAAGAGTTCAACCTATCAAGAATAAAAGGTTTTAATTCAGCTAAGGTAGACAGATCAGCCGGCAAAATACCTCCATAACTACGAATAGCTTGTTTAATTAAATCGCTAATATTTAAGGGAGCAGAAATAGAGCTTAATATACGAACTACGGCTAGAGCATGTCGTCGCAATTTAAATGGATCTTTGACACCAGAAGGCTTTTGACCAATGGCAAAAATTCCTACTAAAGTATCAATTCTATCTGCTAAAGACAGTGCCTTACCCAAAATAGATTCCGGTAAATTATCTGCAGCAAAACGCGGCATGTATTGTTCATCTAAAGACCTAGCTACTTCGGAAGATTCTCCGTCATACAATGCATAATAATAGCCCATTAAACCCTGTAACTCTGGAAACTCCCCTACCATTCCACTAAGCAAATCACATTTAGATAATTCAGCAGCACGTTCAGCTTGTTGCACTGGAATATTAAGGGCTTCACTTAAATAAACCATGACTTGCTTTATTCGTTCCGCTTTTTGATAGAGGCTGCCTAATTTTTCTTGGAAAACTACTTGTTCAGTTGCTGTAATATGAGTACTAAGCGGTTGTTTCTTGTCTTGTCTAAAGAAAAAAGCTGCATCACTTAAACGAGCACGCATTACTTTTTCATTACCTAAAACAACTTGTTGTGGATTAGCGCTATCAATGTTCGCTACAGTAATAAAATGCGGGAGTAAACTACCCTGCTTATCTTTTAAAGCAAAACATTTTTGATGAGACTGCATTGATGCGATTAAGGCTTCCGAGGGAACTTCTAAAAACTCTTTTTCAAAATTAGCCACTAATGCTTTAGGCCATTCAACAATGGAGGTGACTTCGTCTAATAACTCTTCGGGCATCACTGCAGTTGCATCATAGGAAACCATTAAATTTTTTACTTGCTCCTGTATGGTTTCTTTCCTTAAAACAAAATCAGCCATGACAAATGCTTCTTTTAATTGTTGCTCATAATTTTTTGCTGAAGAGATAGTGAGCTCTTGAGGATGATGAAAACGATGTCCACGAGTAGTTCTTCCTGTTTTAACACCCAGGATAGTATCACCAATAATTTCATCTCCATAAAGCATTAAAGCCCAATGTACGGGTCTTGCAAATTCTTCTTCACCATTCCCCCAACGCATGGGTTTTGCAATAGGCAAATTAGTGAGTGCTTGTTTAATAAGATCCGGTATTAGATTTTTGGTCAAATTTCCAGCCTGTTGGGTCTCATAGACTATCCATTCACCTTTATCCGTCTGAATACGTGTTAGTTGATCTACAGTGACTCCACAAGATTTAGCAAATCCAGATAAAGCAGGGGTAGGATTACCCTCTTTATCATAAGCAGCTACTGCTGCAGGCCCACGACGTGTCACTACTTGACTTGCCTGCTCTGTTTGTAAACCATAAATTATAAGAGCAAGGCGTCTTGGCGTCGCAAAACGTTTCACTTCTCCATAACTTAACTGAGCTTTATCTAAACTTGCTAATACATGATTGGCTAGCTCATTAGCCAAAGGCCAAACTGCTCCAGAGGGAAGCTCTTCACAGCCCAATTCAAAAATAAAATCATTAACCATTACACACCTTTTTGCATAGGAAAGCCTAAAGCTTCGCGCGCTTGATAATATGCCTGTGCCACTGCTCGTGACAATTGCCGTACACGTAAAATAAATCGTTGTCGTTCTGTAACAGAGATTGCTTTACGTGCATCCAGTAAATTAAAAGCATGAGAAGCTTTCATTACCATTTCATAAGCAGGAAGCGGTAATTGTAAATAAATTAATTTTTGTGCTTCTTGCTCGTAGTAATCAAATTGTTTAAATAATTCTTCCACGTTAGCATGTTCAAAATTATAAGCAGACATCTCCACTTCATTTTGATGAAAAACATCACCATAGGTAACGACACCATGAGGAGTGCGACACCAAGGCAGATCAAATAAATTATCTACGCCTAAAACGAACATGGAAATACGTTCTAAGCCATAGGTTAATTCTCCAGTAACAGGCTTACAAACTAAGCCTCCTACTTGTTGAAAGTAGGTAAATTGAGAAACTTCCATTCCATTTTGCCATACTTCCCAACCAAGACCCCAGGCACCTAAAGTAGGTGATTCCCAATTATCTTCAACAAAACGAATATCATCAGTTAGAGGATCAACTCCTAGTGCAAGTAAAGAATTTAAATATTTATCTTGAATATCAAGAGGTGAAGGTTTGAGTACCACCTGGAATTGATAATAATGTTGCACTCGATTAGGGTTCTCTCCGTAACGACCATCCGTCGGGCGTCTGGAAGGTTGAACATAAGCAGCCGACCAAGGTTCTGGACCTATGGCTCTTAGAAAAGTCGCAGGATGAAAAGTTCCTGCCCCAACCTCCATATCTAAAGGTTGTAAAATAACACAACCTTGGGCTGCCCAATAATTTTGTAAGGTTAAAATAATGTCTTGGAATGTGGTGGGTTTTGTCATAAACATCTCAAAATTAATTAATACTACTCATGTTAAAAAAACATAGACGAGCTTTTTGCATTTAGGATTTTCTTGGTACCAAGAAAAAGCCCTGGTTGCAAGCAACCAGGCTACATGTTCCATATGTATATTTTTTCGAATACAGCTATTCTGTATTTAGAGTCACCCGCATTCCATGCTCGAGTGAAACTTAGGAGCTGCAACCTGAGGCAGAATCAGGATCTATCTACCCGATAGCAAGAGCCTATCCTATCCAGATCACTGACTCTTGAGGACAAGCCGCAAGGCGTACAGCGACATCTCATCCATTAACTAGCTGGATTCCGCGGTTTGTCCACGGAATCCAGCTAGTTCTACTACTTAGCCACTGAACTTAATTACCTGCAGCCTTTTTAATTAACTCTTGTAAGGATTCTTCTGTTGCAGCACCAGGAATAAATGATGGCTCAGTTCCTTTCTTAAATTTACTATCAGGAGTAGAAGCAACAATAAATGCTGGAGTACCCATTAAATGTAATTTTTCAGCTAATTGACGGTTTGCATCTAAAATCTCAGTTACTTCTTTACCGTCCATATCCTTTTTAAGCTTTTTCAGATCTAAACCTACTGATTTAGCAAGATCCATTACTACTTTATCATCTAAACGCTTTTCAGTGTCTAATAAAGCATCATGCATTTGCTTGTACTTACCTTGCATTCCAGCAGCTAATGCAGCTCGTGAAGCAGTTTCAGAAGTTTTACCGAAAATTGGAAACTCTTTATAAATAACACGTAAATCACTGTCTTTTTTCACTAAACCATCCATGACAGGAGCCATTTTTTTACAGTGAATGCATTGATAATCAAAAAACTCAACTACAGTAACATTACCTTTAGCATTACCAACTGTGGTAAATTTGCCTTGGAATAAATTATCAGCATTTTCTTGGATTGCTGATTGAGCTTGTTGCTGCATGTTTTGTTGTTGCTTTTGTTGTAGGGCTTGGGAAGCTTCTAATAAAACTTCTGGGTTACTTAATAAATAATCATGCACAATTTTTTCAATGTCTTTTTTTTGTGCATCAGACATAGTAGAAGTAACATCATCAGCAATAACTGTATGAGATATCAGAGAAGTTGCTAAGGCTCCTACGGTTAATAAATGTTTTAATTTCACTCCATTCCCCTTTAATTAATTGTTATTAATAATAAAACTGTAAACAAACTCTTTATTTTTGTCCTATGCACCCTAGCATCGACTTAAGAAAAATTCAATAGACGAGGCTAGATTCTATAAAGGTCAGTTAAAAATGGGATAACTCATCTACTACAGTTAAATTCGCATAAGCAAGGACTAACCATTTAACCCCCTGCTCTTTAAATTTGACTTGCACTCGCGTATGCGCTCCACTCCCCTCTGTAGCTAAAACCACTCCTTGACCAAATTTAGCATGCACCACATTTTGCCCCATTGGAATTCCAGTTTCTTGAACTAGGGATGAAGCGACTTGGGTACGGACATTAGCTGCTTGAAATCGGGCTTTGACTCGTACTTCATCAACTAATTCCTCTGGTAATTCACGTAAAAAACGCGAAGGTCGATGATATTCTTCTCGACCGTATTGGCGTCGAACTTCCGCATAAGACATAATTAATTTACGCATCGCACGGGTCATACCCACGTAACACAAACGTCTTTCTTCCTCTAGCCGACCCGGTTCTTCAAGAGATTGTTTACCAGGAAACACCCCTTCTTCCATACCTACTAAAAAGACAATAGGGAACTCTAATCCTTTTGCCGCATGCAAGGTCATTAAATGAACATAACGTTCATGCTCATCCGCTTGCATTTCTCCTGCCTCTAGAGAAGCGTGTGCTAAAAAGGCATTCACTAGAGATAATTCTTCTTGATTTTCTTCATAACGAAATTGTTTTGCAGCATTAATTAATTCTTGTAAGTTATCTAAACGAGATTCTGATTTATCTCCTTTAATTTTACTAAAATGAGCGTGTAAACCGCTACGATGCATTACTTCTGTCAATTGCTCATCTAACTCCATTGAGAGCGTGTTAAGCTGTAGTTGCTCAATGAGTTCGATAAATTTGAATAAAGAAGAACCTGCTCTTTGTGCCATGGCTTTAGCTTCTAACAGATGCTTCGCTGCATTCCATAAAGAACATTGTTCTGCTTTAGCAAAATGCCTTAAATCTTCTAAAGTTTTTTCGCCAATACCCCGGGTAGGAAAATTAACTACTCGTTCAAAAGCAGGATCATCATTAGGATTAATTATTAAGCGAAGATAAGCCAAGGCATCTTTCACTTCTGCTCTATCAAAGAATCGTACGCCACCATAAATACGATAAGCAATGTTCGCGCGCAATAAAGCCTCTTCAATTACTCGTGATTGTGCATTAGAGCGATAGAGTACGGCTATTTCATCAGCACTTGCGCCTTGATTAAGCTCCATCATAATTCGCTCACTAACAAAACGAGCCTCTTCTAATTCATTAAAGGCACTATAAACTACGATTTTCTCCCCAGCACCTCCCGAAGTCCATAAATCTTTGCCCATACGAGAATTATTATTGGTAATTAAGGCGTTTGCAGCTTCTAAAATTGTTCCTGTTGAACGGTAGTTTTGTTCTAAACGAATAATAGAAGTATTTTCAAAGTCACGAGAAAATTGTTGGATATTTTCTACTTTAGCACCACGCCATCCATAAATGGATTGATCATCATCTCCCACTGCTAAAACAGCCGTATTATCACCAGCTAATAATCGTATCCACGCATATTGAATAGTATTAGTATCTTGAAATTCATCGACTAAAATAGCCTGAAATCTTTGGCGATAATGAGCCAGCACCTCAGGATTATCACGTAATAACTCATGTGTTCTTAAGAGTAACTCAGCAAAATCAATAACGCCTGCTGTTTGACAAGCTTGTTCATAAGCTTGATAGATAGATACTAGCGTTTTGGTAGGCCCATAATGTAAGGCATTCACATGTTGTGGTCTTAGCCCTTCATCTTTTTTAGAGTTAATGAAGGATTGACTTTGTTTCACCGGCCACTGTTCTCCATCAAGATTTAATGAGGCAATCACTTTTTTAATTAGACGTCCCTGATCTTCTGAATCTAAAATATGAAAATGCTCTGATAAATTAGCTTCTTTAAAATGACGACGTAATAAACGATGACAGAGACCATGAAAAGTCCCCACCCATAAGCCTTGAACTGGGCTTGCTAAAAGACTACTGAGCCTTTCTCTCATCTCACCAGCCGCTTTATTGGTAAAGGTTACGGCTAAAATGGCATGAGGAGAAAGATGCTCTTGGGCGATTAACCAAGCAATGCGACTGACTAAAACACGCGTTTTACCACTTCCAGCACCTGCGAGTACCAAAGTATTGCCTAAGGGAGCAGTAACAGCCTCCTTTTGTTTCTCATTAAGTCCGTTAAGAAGCATTGACATAGTCATGAATAGATTTACCACCAAAAAAAAGAATAAGGCATTATCTTAAATTTAATCACTAAAGACAAAAGATATTAGAAGTATCTGCGTTTAAATATACTCCCTGTGTCTAATGTATTGATTTCATCTAGCGCCAAGAGCACAATATGATTATTTTTATTATAAACCATAATAATAAAGGACTAGTATGCACTCTCTCTATCCAGCAATTAAACCTTATGCTCAACATGAGCTTAAAGTTGACAATATTCATACACTTTATATTGAAGAAACAGGAAACCCCGATGGTATACCAGTCATTGTACTGCATGAGGGACCTGGCGCTGGAAGTGATGGTTATTCACGACGTTTTTTTGATCCTCAAAGATATCGCATTGTCCTCTTTGATCAAAGAGGATGTGGTCGCTCTACCCCTCATTTAGAAATAAAAAATAATACTACTTCATTATTATTAGACGATATTGATGCCATAAGAGAATTTCTGGGTTTAACAGAATTTGCTTTATTTGGTGGTGGCTGGGGTTCTTTGCTTGCCCTTTTATATGCGCAAAAATTTCCTCATCACATCAAAGCATTATTATTGCATCAAATCTTTTTAGGTAGACCAAGTGATATCGATTGGTTTTACAAGCAAGGAGCCAGTTTAGTATATCCTGATTATTGGCTCGAATTTAGTCATCTTGCTCCAGAAGAAAAGCGCACTAATATTCCTCAATATTACACTGAATGTTTACAAGGAAGTAATGAGTTGGCGCGAATGAGTGCTGCAAAATCTTGGGCTTTATGGCAAGCACGCTGCAGTAGTTTGCAACCGCATCTTTATGTGATTGATCAATACAGCGATCCTCATTTTGTCTTAGCATTAGCTACCTTAGAATCTCATTACATCACTAATAAGTATTTTATTGAAGCGAACCAAGTAATGAATAATGTGCATAAAATTCGTCATATACCTACTTATATAGTCCATGGTCGTTTTGACTTAGTAACGCCTCTGGCTTGTGCCTGGGAACTCCATCAGTCTATCCCCGCTTCTAATTTAAGAATTGTCCGTGATGCTGGTCATTCTGATAGAGAGTCTGGAATTATTGATGCTTTAATTTACGCTACTAAAGAATTTTCTAAACAAGGTTTAGATGCATGTTAATTGTTGTACAAAGAGTGAAGGAGGCATGGGTTACTGTTGTAGGTGAAACTGTAGGTACTATAGGACAGGGATTAATGATTCTCTGTGGTTTTGAACCTAATGATAGCGAACACAATATTAATCGCATGCTTGATAAATGTATTAATTATCGTATTTTCAGTGATACTCAAGGAAAAATGAATTTGAGTATCAAAGACATTGAGGGCGAATTATTATTAGTTCCCCAATTTACTTTAATGGCGGATACACAAAAGGGTTTGCGCCCTAGTTTTTCTAATGCAGCCCCACCTGAATTAGGCAAACAATTATTTGCGACCTTATTAAATACAGCACAAGAAAAATATCCTCGTGTACAACAAGGAGTTTTTGGTGCTGATATGCAAGTCCATTTATGTAATGATGGGCCGGTCACTTTTTTACTGCAGTTTTAAGACATAGCCTTCGTTCAAAACTCGCTATAAAGTGAGGAAGTACGAGGCGTAGAACCAGAGTGTACACGTCTTGAGCATCTTATCAACAAAGCAATTATCCTCTGCTTTGCTTTTCGAAAAGTCTAATGTTTGCAAGAAGGCTAAACTGGTGTACCATGATTTTTAATACTTTCAAAATAATAAAAAAAATCATGCGCGCCATTGCCCTTTTTACTAGTATTGCCACTACAATTAGCTTAACTGGCTGTGTTCATCAGGGCACAAACCCAGCGGATCCTTATGAGCATTTTAATCGTAAAGTACATTCCTTTAATATGGTTGCTGATAAAGCCGTATTAAAACCCGCTGCCATCATCTATAAAACCCTAATACCAGGTTTTATACGCAAGGGAATAAATAATGCCTTTAATAATTTAGATATGGTTCCTAGTGTAGCTAATGACCTTTTACAAGCAGAGGGAAAATGGGCTATAAAAGATACCTGGCGTTTTGTAATTAACTCATCCCTAGGTATTGGTGGTTTATTTGATGTGGCAGATAAAATGGGATTGCCAGCCCATTATAATGATCTTGGTTTAACCTTTGCTAAATGGGGTGATAAAAACTCTCCTTATTTAGAAATTCCCTTACTTGGCCCAAGTACTATCAGAGATGGCGCAGGCATGTTCTTCCAATTTGCTCTTTGGTCTCCCTATGTTTACATTAATGAAGATGCTATCGCTTACAGTTTAGCGGGCTTACGCTATATTGATTTACGCAGCCAATTGTTAGATTCAGAACGCATCATGGACCAAGCTTTAGACAAATATTCTTTTATGAGGGATGCTTATTTACAACATAGAACTTATCAAATTTCCGGTGTAAATCAGAATGACGGTGGCTTGTATGTTGATGAGGCAAGTGAAAAAAATTCTGATGCTAAAGGTCCTCAAAGTAGTACCGCAAATGCTCCTAATGATTATGTAGATGAATAATAGGTATTAGTGTAACTTGAATCATTTTGCCCCCTAGCCATCAAGCTAAGGAATTTTGTAGTGAAATTAATTTCGGTGTGATCAGAAACCTGTCCCGCGCAGGCGGGGATCCATTTCTGTATTAGCATAGTACCAAATCAGGGATGGATTCCCGCCTGAGCGGGAATGACAAGCTTGGCGATTACGGTCAAACTATATTTAAAAGCAATTAACTAGCGCTACGCACACTCTCCAAACAACGTAAATAATCCCCAGTAATATCAAGCGCTGTTTCAACCATAATTTCTCTAGCACAAGTAGGACTGGTTACATTAATTTCTGTTAAATAATCACCAATAACATCTATGCCCACAAAATATAATCCCTTCGCTCTTAAAGTGGGAGCTATTTGTTGGCAAATCCATCTATCTCGCTCAGTAATCGGCACTACTTCACCGCGAGCACCCGCTGCTAAATTACCTCGTAATTCACCTTTTTGCGGAATTCTTGCTAAAGCATAAGGAATCGGCTCACCATTAATCAATAAGATACGCTTATCTCCTTTTGATACTATCTCGGGAATATAATGCTGGGCCATAATATTGACTGTTTGATTTTTAGTAAGGACTTCTAAAATTACAGACAAATTTCGGCCGTCTTCATTGACATGAAATACCGAGCTTCCCCCCATCCCTTCTAAAGGCTTAAAAATCACACTCTTATGGGTTTGCCAAAAGTTTTTTAATCTTAAAATATCTTTAGACACTAAAGTTAATGGACAACATTGAGAGAAATTTAAGGCGAAAAACTTTTCATTAGCATCACGTAAACTTTGTGGTTTATTTGCAACTAAAACCCCGGCTTGCTCTGCTAACTCTAGAGCATAAGTAGCATAAATATATTCCATATCAAAGGGAGGATCTTTACGCATTAAAATAATATCAAAATCCGTTAAAGCATGCTCTCCTAAATCTTTGGTTTTAACCCAGTTTGGACTATGAATATCAGTAATTTCAATTTCGTGAACGTGGGCAATAGCCTTTCCTTCAAGGCAAAATAAATCTTTTGGCGTAAAATAAGCGCAAGACCACCCCAAAGCATAGGCACTTTGAATCATTGCAATGGTGGTATCCTTATAAGGTTTTAAATGCTCAAGAGGATCCATTAATACGGCAAGCTTCATTATTCTCCTCCAATAGCCTCGATTTCTTTTGCGGCTGCTAATGCGGCCAAACGAGCAATAACACCATAAGAATAAAAACGATTAGGATAATCTACAACCGCTAGTTCGTGACAAGGATTATTACAGGCTTGGGCAAAAGCTAAGGGTTCAAAATGCATTCCTGGAGCATTAAGGTTCTCATCTATTCCTCGCCCCTTATGCACACGATAAAATCCCCCTACTACAAATTGGCCAATCATATAAATCACTGGTTCAGCCACTGCATTATCAGGCATGGTTTCAAAGGTATACACACCTTCTTGAATAATCACTCGCTCTACTTTTTGGCTGCCTTTACTACTTGACATTTTAGTACGCTGTTTACGATTTAATTGACGAAGTTCATCTCCATGATGAATCATCATGACACTCATACCATAAGTACCATTATCAGCCTTTACTACGGCAAAAGGTTTCTCTGTGATGCCATAAGTCGAATATTTATCTTGAGTCAAAGCTAATATTTTATCCACTTCAGTTGCTAACTGCTCTAATCCTTCTTGTGCCATAAAATCAATACCATCTAAGGCAGAAAAATAGGGATTAATCAACCAAGGATCAATATCAACTAACTGAGCAAATTCATTGGCAACTTCATCAAAATATTGAAAATGATTAGATTTTAATCGTGAGGTCCAACCCAATTTAGCTGTAGGTCTGATTCTTTGCTCAATACCTTGTAAAATCTCTGGAACTCCTGAGGACAGGTCATTATTGAGCATAATAAAACAAGGAGTGAAATCTTTTAAACCAATTTTATTACCCTGTCTTATTAATGGTTCTATACGTAAAATATTGCCATTTTCTACAGTTAACTCTATAGGTTCTTTGATTTCCGGATCAAGAGTTCCAATGCGAACTATAAATCCGGCTTTAGCTAAAATGGTATGGAGAACATGCAAACTTTCTAAATAAAATTTATTTCGAGTATGGCTTTCAGGAAGAATTAATATTTTGGTGCAATCATGAATATATTCCACTAAGGCTGATTGAGCTGCTTGCACACATAAAGGAAGAAAGTCAGGATTTAAATTATTAAACCCTGCGGGAAATAAATTAGTATCAACAGGCGCTAATTTAAAACCAGCATGGCGCAAATCTACTGATGAAGTCAAAGGAGGCGGCGTCTCTTGCCATTTTTGTCTAAACCAAGCTTCAATTTTTGCCACTTGGCTCAAAATAACTTGTTCTATGTGATCTAAGGGGCCTGAATGAGCGGTTGTTAAATGTGGAACGGGAATTTCATGAGCATTCATGTGTGATCCTTAATAAAAACCCCTATCATGAAACGGGATTAATAAGAGCCAGGACTTACGCAAAACCCCAATCTCTTCGTTAAAAGGAATTTTTAATTCGGGCATTTAGTTTTATCTAAACTCCCTCATTTAAAACTCCTTTTTGCCTCGACCTCGGGCTTTTGCGTAAGTCCTGAGAGAATCAAATGATGTTACCAGGTTAATCATAAAAGGAAAGTGTTTCTCAACAATCAGGGAAGGAAATTAGCTTCGCTTATCCTCTTGTATTTTTTAAATAATCACACTTACAATGAGATATAAATTAACTTTATTTTAAGCAATTATGTCTTCTTCTTGGACTAGCATCAAAGCAGTTTCTTTACTTATTCTTTTAGGATTCATTTGGGGCTCAGGCTATTCTCTGGCGAAATTTGCCATGACAAATGGCGTTCCTCCCTTAGGATATAGTTTCTGGCAAGCCTTAGGTCCTGCCTTAATTTTAACAATCTTGTGTTTTTTTACAGGTAAACGTTCTTTATTTAATCCTCATTATTGGCTGTATTTTTTAATTTGCGGTTTAATTGGCATTGCCATACCTAACACCAACATGTATTTTATTGCCAGCCATATTCCTGCCGGTTTATTAGCAGTCTTAGTCAATACTGTTCCTTTATTAGTTTATCCTCTAGCTCTTTTGGGAGGCCAGGAAAAACCAGACCTTTGGCGCTTTTTTTCCTTAATTATTGGGATGTTTGGTATTGTCCTTATTATCGGTATTCCCAATCTTGGGATCTATTCGCAATGGACCTTGCTAACCCTAATTAGTCCTTTATGTTTTGCCTTATGCTCTATCTATATAGGAAGAAAAAGCGCGCCTAAGCTTAATGTATTAGAAGCGGCTAGTGGAATGCTGGTAGCGGCCTCTCTATTGTTAACCCCCTTAGTAATACAACAACAGGCATTTTATCCACTCAACCTACCTTTCACTCTTCCTAAGCAAGTCATTGTTCTAGAGATTATTCTTTCCAGCCTAGGTTATTTGCTCTTTTTCATGCTAGTGCGATATGCCGGTCCAGTTTTTTATAGTCTAACAGGAGGGGTAGTAGCGCTTACTGGATTATTTTGGGGCTACCTCATTTTTGCTGAAAATCCTTCAAACACCCAAGGATTAGCTACTGTATTAATCGTTTTAGGTATTTCTCTGTTATCATGGCGCGAATCAAAACAAAATAAGGAAATTGCTTGATGTTAAATGAACTTGTAAAACAGTTTGGCACTCAAATTGAAAGCTTTCTCTATTTAATTATGCTGATTAATGGAATATTACATTTAGTATTTGCTGGTGCCGTAGCTCGTGATGCTGGTAATTTAACCCGGCTAGGACAAAGACCCGTTTTGGTTTCCGGAGCAACTTGGGCTTTTGCTACTTTGATTGGAGGCGTATTTGTTGCTACCATCTATTGGATTTTACATTATTCTACTTTAACTAGACCGACTGTGAGAGAGTTCAAATAATGACTGAACAGATAAAAACTATTGATGTCCATGAACTAAAAAATAGAATGGACCTAAATAATAATTTATGCCTTATTGATGTTCGAGAATTAGAAGAATGGCAAGAAGTACGCATTCCAGGTGCCATCCATATTCCAAAAAACGATATTTCCATACGTATTGAATCGCAGGTAGATAATAAATCCCTACCTATTTATGTACATTGTCGAGGTGGTGTTCGTTCACTGTATGCTGCCCAGTGTTTATTAGATTTAGGCTATAAAGAAGTATATTCTATAGACGGCGGTATTATGGAATGGGCTATGTTTGGCTATCCAGTGGAAGCTTAATCCTTTCCTTTATTGTTCAAAGAAAATGATCACCTCTATTAATTAGAGGTGATTATAGGCTATTAATGAGGAGCTGCAGAAGTAATATCGTCTTTATGAGTATCTTTTACAGGTGCAGGAATAGTACTAGCCCCGCCCAACCAACCACTAAAAAAACCGCCTGATTTTGCAGGTCTTAGAGAAGCTTGGTGTAATTTTTTAGCAGCTCTAACTAAAGTATCTTCTATAGTACTCACTTTGTCTGTTAAATCTCTTATATCTTTCTCAACTTCATATCCATAAACTCCTTGAACCGAGTCAGCAGAAAAGGCTTGTAAATCAAGATAAGGTTTACGAGGATCGCCGTCCTTATATACATGGTTGCATAAGAACTGCTTCAAGTCCTTATACATATCAACCAAATCATTATTATTTGGTTTGTTCTCATCATCTATAACAAGTGCCGTTCGTAATGATTTAAAAAAATCACTATTTTCCTCGGACATTATAAATTTCGGAACATAACGTGAAATGTAGCCTTCATCGTAACTTTTTTCAATTTTGGTGTGTACATAATACGCTGCAGCATTTAAAACTCTCGCTTTTCTTTGTATTGCAAGAGGATTTGAGGTATCCATAAGGTCGGTAAGACTTATTACTTTTAACAAAAATTCGGCTTGAGTTCTCCGATCATCTGGGAGCTTTACAACAGCTTCTTTTAATTTATCAGGATCGACTGGGCGATTATCAGTATGATGTTTAATTAAGGTAATAATGCTTTCTTTGATGCTTTGTTTTAATTTATCATGGGCAACCAACACAAAACTCATATTTTTCTCCTTAAATCCATTAAAAGGAACAGTGAATTTGTTCACTGAAACTCAGTGTAAACTAATTATTTCTTTTCGTCATGTCTTTTCTTTTTACTGTTTACTTAATTTTCAAGCTTTTGATTTTAATAGTAAAAAAATTCATTTTTAATTAAATCTTGAATTTTATATTATTTTTAGGTTAGTTTAGCGATCAAAATTTATTAAGAGTGGATGGTATGAAGACTAAATTATTTTTTTCTACGTTTTTTTTATCAGTATGCCTTACACATGCAAATAGCCAACCACCCAAATTAGTAGTGCAAATAGTTGTAGATCAATTACGTGGAGACCTTATTCATCAACATCAATCCCAATTTGGTGAAGATGGTTTTAATTACCTTCTAAATCATGGGCTTGATTTTCATAATGCACATCATCCTCATGCAAACACCACTACTTGTGCAGGACACGCCACTATTGCCACAGGAAGTTATCCCGCCATGCATGGAATAGTTGATAATGATTGGTACGATAGAAAAACTAATAAACTCGTTTATTGCATGGAAGATTTCACTGCTATTCCTTTGCCTACTTCCCATACTAAAAAAACGAATGATGGGCGCTCCCCCCGAAATTTAAAAGCCTCCACTATTAGTGATGAAATAATATTGGCTCATAAAGGTAAAGCCTTTGCGGTGTCACTAAAAGATAGATCAGCTATTGCCTTAGCAGGTCATGCAGGAAAGGCTTTCTGGTTTGATAAAAGTAACGGGGGATTTATCACTACGAATTATTACTATTCAGCCTATCCTCAATGGGTGGATAATTGGAATAAAAATTATCACCCACAAAATTTCACCTGGAATTTAAGCCAAGCTAAAGCTGCTTATCAAAATGCAAATACAACGGTTTTCCCTCAGCACATTAAAGAGTTTGGTCAAACTTTTCCTCATCAAATAGCTAACGCACCCTCAGAGCAATATTTTAAATTTTTATCGAAAACACCGAAAGCTGATCAATTAACGGCTGATTTTGCTGAACATTTATTAGTAGCAGAACACTTAGGAAAAACAGCGAATCAAACCGATTATTTAGGTATTAGTTTTTCTGCAGTAGACGCAATTGGTCATCAATTTGGGCCAAATAGTCTCGAGGCAGAAGATAATTTATTAATATTAGATCAAACAATAGCTCACCTTCTGAAAAACATTGATAAACAGGTTGGCCTTGATAATGTCTTAATAGTACTTACAGCAGATCATGGAGTAGCTGATAGTCCCTCTTATTTAAAAGAGCATCATATTGCTGAAATTAAACCCTTAAATGCGAATGATGCCAGCCAAAAAGTAATTGCTTTCCTTAATGAACGTTACAAATTACCTAAAGAAACCCTCATGTCAATTACTCCTCCTTATGTTTATTTAAACCACGAAATAATTGCAGCGCATCAATTGAGTCTTAGTTCTGTGAGTCAAAATGTAGCTGAATTATTAAATCATCAGCCTGGAGTATTCAAAGCTTATCCTTTACCTATTATTAATATTGAACGTGATTGGATTACCGCTAAGGTAGATCGCATGTCTTATCCTTATCGTGCCGGAGATGTCTATTTAGTCCAGCCTCCCTATCAATCGAAAGGTGCACATAGTGATGACCGAGTTACTCATGGCAGTCCTTGGCAATACGACAGTTATGTGCCCTTATTGTTCGTTAATGCTGGATTTAAAGCACAACGCATTGCTCGTCCTGTATTTACTACTGATATAGCGCCTACCCTATCGGCTTTACTGGTGATTAAATCGCCTTCAGCGGCAGTTGGTGAGCCATTAGCAGAAGTATTAGCTGCTCTCGACAATCCTAAGCAACCTTAGCTTAACGTCAGCGATTTGTGCGTAGGCTGGTGCTGAGCGATAGCGAAGCCCAGCAAGGTTGAAGTCACTGCACTCCAAATACTGGGCTTCGCTATCGCTGAGCGCCAGCTTACCTTTCTACTCTTATCCATAACTGACGTTAAGTTAATACGATTTGTCATTCCTGAGAAGTCGGAATCCATTCTCCGCTGGCTCTAGAGCATGAATAGAGGTGGATCTCCGCCTGCGCGAATATATTCCTATGCATTTATGAGGTTTGCATTGAATTTAACGTAAAAAACCCTTACCATTTGCACAAAATTTTCAATGATATGATTATGACCAAACAAGCAATTATTATAGGAATTTCAGGGCCATCTGCCTCTGGAAAAAGTCTTTTAGCTAATACCATCGTTAGTGAGTTAGGTTCAGAGCAAGTAGTAGTCATTTCTGAAGATGCTTATTACAAAGATAATGGGCACTTACCTTTTGCAGAACGCGAAAAAATTAATTACGATCATCCCGAATCATTTGATCATGCCCTCCTTTGCGATCATTTACGTCAATTAAGACAAGGTAAATCGGTTGAAATACCTATTTATTCTCATTCAAAGCATTTACGTTTGTCTGAAACAAGAACTATAGGACAACATGCCATTATCATTCTTGAAGGCATTTTATTATTTAGTGATAAAGAACTAAGAGAGATAATGGATATTAGAATTTTTATGTCTACCCCTCTTGATGTATGCCTTATAAGACGATTAAAAAGAGATGTAGTTGAACGTCATAGAACCTTTGAATCGGTTGTACATCAATACGAAACAACGGTACGTCCGATGTATTTACAATTCATTGAACCATCCAGTAAATACGCAGATCTTATTGTTCCCCGTGGCGGAGAAAACCGAATTGCCATTGAAATGATTCAAGCAAAAATGCGGGAATTATTAGCCGTACATACTACTAAAGAGAAGCTTTAAGGAGATTTAACGTGGGATTTTTAGCTGGAAAAAAAGCCTTAATCATTGGCCTAGCAAGTACTCGCTCTATTGCTTATGGTATTGCTAAAGCTCTGCATGAACAAGGTGCCGAATTAGCCTTTACCTACCAAAATGAAAAACTACAGTCCCGTGTTGAAACTATGGCCGCTGAGTTTAACTCCACACTGACTTTTCCCTGTGATGTAGCTCATGATACGGAGATAAATAATCTCTTTAACAACTTAAAACAGCATTGGGATAAATTAGATATTCTTATTCATTCCGTTGCTTATGCACCTGCTGATCAAATTAGCGGTGATTTTATTAGTTCAGCAAATCGTGAAGGATTTAAAATAGCTCATGATATTAGTGCTTACAGTTTAGTCGGTTTAGCGCAAGCTGCTTTACCTATGATGGAAGAAACTCAAGGGGCTATATTAACTTTAAGTTATTATGGAGCAGAAAAAGCCGTACCGAACTACAATGTAATGGGTATTGCCAAGGCCAGTCTAGAAGCTGCCGTTCGCTATTTAGCTGCGAGTTTAGGCTCAAGAGGTTTACGTGTTAATGCTATATCTGCAGGCCCTATTAAAACTCTAGCGGCTGCGGGCATTAAAGATTTTCGTAAGATTCAAACCGCTTATGCACAAACCACCCCACTAAAAAGAAATGTTACCGCTGATGAAGTAGGTAATACAGCCGCTTTTCTTTGCTCGGATTTAGCATCGGGAATTACCGGTGAAGTAGTTCATGTGGATGCCGGTTATCATGCTGTATCAGGCTCAATAGAAAGCTAATCGTTTACCCTGAACAACTACCAAACGTAGGCTGGACTGTAAAGCCCAGCAAATATCTTGAATACTCCACGATTATCTACAAAGAAAATGACTGTTCCAATTCCTGATTCAACTCTTGATGATTTTTTCTTAATTGGCTCGCAGAATTTGTCTCAGTAAAAAATCCTATGACCCCAGTGCTTTTATAGTGATTATAATGGACAAGGCCAAAAGTTAAGCCAGCTACAAAATTCACCACCGTCATTAACAGAAGTCGCACTGCCAGTGAAATAGAACTTCTATCTTTTCCTAAAACAGTTTGTGTGTATTTATCCTTAGCGTGATTTAATTCTGTAATAAGTAGGTCTTTGTTTTGGTAATTCCTATCAGAAAAAGCATTAAGAGCATTTAAACAGTCTTTAATATAATTAGGTGAGTAATTCATCGCTAAATCGTGCTTTTGCTTTGCTCCTGAAGTTGCTAAATAGCTCATAATATTTTGATTAGTCTCAGCAATTTTAATAACGGTTTTAAGCAGATCTGGATTTTTTAACAGGGTAAAATACTGCTGAGCATCTTTCCCTAAAAATGCTTCGATTTTCAATTCTACAGTGCGTTTGAGCAGTGCTTGTGCGTATCTAGAAATTATTGATTTTTTTTGCTCAGCTGAAAAGCGTCTAATATTAGCATGAGGATCTACCACTTCCGCCTCACACAAAACGGCTCCTTTTTCTCCAACAAAAAAATCAAGCCGAGCTCGAGTTACCCCGTGAGGGAATTTTGTAGAGTAAAACTGCATAATGCGTTGTGCAAAATCCAGCATCCCGGAAGGCAATTCTGCTTCCGAAACAGCTTTTTTAGCTGAAGCCACTCTGTTTCCAAACCCTTTGGCCTTAACTATTGCATGACTGAATTGATTTTCAAAGAACATTAATTGATATTCACCATTCGTTTCAACACTGTGCATAAAGGGCTGAACTATGAGGCCTCTTGTTCCGTCTTTTTTTAATAGCTGTTGAACAATAGACTCGGCATCCTTAAAAGATGTGTATTTGTTATCAGAGCCTCTTAATAATTCGGGTTTATCTGTAATGAGATAGGTATCGCGACCCTCTGCAGAAACAATTGGTTTAATCACCAGCTCCCCCTGCCAAATTTTATCTTTTAGTGCAAGGTCCCGCTGCATAAGTGCTAATGATTGAAACTCGTCTCCTGGTTTAATAAAGACGGAGGGAGTTATTGAGCCCGCTGGAGCATCTTGGTCGCCAAATTGTTCCTTTAATAAACCAAGGTATGTATCTTTATGGACCCCTAAAAGCAAAAGCTCTTTATCATTAATTAATTTTTTTCCATTTTTTTCACAGGAGTGTATCCAGGCAAGAAACTCCGTATAATAATCAGCAGCATTCCAAACGGAGCTGACAAAAATTGAATCATATTTATTTAAGTCAACTTGACTATCACGCCAATCAATCACATCAACTTCCATGCCCAATTTTTCTAACTCTGGCTTTATCAACCAATCATTAGAAGAAATATTAGGTTTAGTTAAATCGTGTTGAACTGCAATGGCTATTTTCATTAAGAATATCCTTACGTCCATACCCCAGAAAAACAGTAAAAATTATACGCTAATTGTGTGCTTAATACAAACAAAATAACAAAATTATGGCCAGAAAAATTTTCTTGTAGTATAATTCCCTCGGTTTCCTTTGTTGGTCTAAATAAAATCAGCTTACTTTTAACTTTTTGAATGAATTAAGAAGAATACTATGAAAGAGCTTTTGAATGATAATACTATTCGTCCATTAATAAAACAGATTAAGCATTATTCAGATCGCATCGTATTGCCCTACCAAGAATCTGCTGTTTCATTTCATTTATCTGAAGAGCAAGCTGCGAGCGTCATACAACAGACTTGGCGTAAAAAGAAGATCAAAGATGCTATGATAAAAACTCCTTTTCATACATATAGATCAATGGTAGATATTAATGATGCGCAACGCCAATTATCAACGCTTATGTTGGGCCATCATGTAGCCGAACAATCTTATGGTGCTAAAGAACAAATCCCTAATCCTTTAATAAACACAATTGAATATTATCATCGTTCTACTGCATTAGATAACCCTGTTCTTAATGTTTTGTTTAAAGAATTTGGTTTAGAGAATTTGGACCATGAAAAATATTATTATATTCCTATATCCTTACTTAAAAATAATCCTATAGAAGATGTATTGGACTTGTTTTCAGGTCAAATGCCTGATTTACAACTGATTAAAAAACAACCTTATACCATTGCAGTTCTTGTTATCCCGACCTTAGATGAAATACCACTTAACAAGCTTAAAGATAAAATAAAAAATATGGGGCTAGTGGCTTCCTCCTGGGAAATTGCTGAGAATATAAGAACTTCTGTATTGGAAATACCAGAGCAAGAGCATGAAAAGATTAGCTTAAATACCAACCTGCCCAAAACTCGAGAAGAGCTCCTAAATAGTGAGTTGATGATTAAGCTTAAAGCGATTAGCCATAAAGAAAAAACTTATCCAACTGCACATTTAGCTGAATGCTTAAAAAAATTATTATCCGATCTGCCTCCAAATCTAAGCTCAAGTGCAATACAACGTATTGCAACCATGGTAGATTTCACTAACACTTTTTTTCTTTATCATTATCCCCGTTACGCACTGTGCATTTATTACATTCTCCATGAAATTAGTCTTGCACTTATAGAAAATACAAATCCTGCATATTTAGAACAAGAATATGTGCGATTTAAAGAAGAGTCCTCTTCAACTTTAGAAAATGCGCTTTCAATAAATAAGAATAATCTTAGTAAATCCAGTTTCTTAGCCACAGCAAGTACTTCAGGTGCAAGTGCTTGTGCGGTAGCAATGCGTATAGCTAGTAACATGATTATCAAAGATGACGCAAGGCCTAAGGTTAAAATATTTAAACCCTGCTATTACGAATTACCAAATACATTTAATCTTGATAGTACAGATAATGCCAATGAAGCTGATGTATTAATGATTTCAGCAGGCCCTATTGTTAACCCTGAAGGTTTGACTCCTGGAATCGATATTAACCTCTTTGTAAAGCATCATGTTATTGATACTGCTCGCTCTAAGCCAGTAACGTTAATTATCGACGCTACTACCGCTTTATATAAAAATCTTCGCTTAAATGTTGAGGTGCAGGAGTTAGTTGCTAAGGGGCAACTATCTATTATTATCCATGAAAGCCATCAAAAATTTGGTTTAATTCACAGTGATCAAGCACAGTATGGACGAGTTTTTGGATGGTGCTCTAATGAGCATTTCAGCAAAGAAACACTTGCTGAGGTTGAAGCAAACTCAAAAGCTGACTTTTTCAACCACTCCGATATTCGAATTGGCTCTTTTATAAGTACAAGATGTAGCAATACACTAGAGCAAATCAAAATGAGGCATTTTGCTAATGGTGCCCTTTTAAGAAAATTACTTCTTGGCACTTCTATAATTTCCGAACATATAGAAAAAAATACGGACATGCAAGAAAATTTAGACGAGCTTTATTTTTTAACTAACCAAGAAACTAAAAAAGGTTCTTACGCCAGTAATATGGAATATGCTGCCTACGGTGCTATAGAGTATAGAAACGGTTTTGGTCATTTTACTCTCACCTCTGCTAATGCAGATGGCTTAAGACGTCTCAGCCCTGATGCATCCGATAGTCTCGATAATCTAGTATTAGCAAGCCATATGCGTCTTGCACGTCAATACAATTACTCCGCACGTAAAATGCTTGAGTTATTAATTAAACCAGCACAAACCAAGGAAAAATTAGTTCTTGAAGAACAGATCGTACTTATGGGAATGATTCATAATATTGCCTCATTTTTTCCAATAATGCCTTTAAACTTCAATCAAATATATTACCTTGATCGCCCACTAAAAGATGAGGATAAACATAAAACGTTCTCTTCTGGTAAAAACTCTAAAAATATTATTATTTCCAAAGCTATAGATTCTACTTACTATTTAGGATTTCATTCTCACGGGAAAGTATTTAGGCAAGTAGCAATTAAAGATCCAAAGATAATTAAGATAATTGAGTCAGGAACTATCAATACCCTTGAAAGCGTTTCTCTTGTTAAGGATTATTTGTCTTCTTTACAACAACAGTATCTTCCCCCCGAAACAAACTTTCCATTTATTTATGCAGCAATGAGTACTGCACTTAAATGTTGTCCTTTATTGGAGAGCCGTCCTTTTATAATGGATATTAATTATTGGTTAAACACTGTAAAGAATAAAATTATTCAGGAATATAAACCTGAAAATCCTGACAAATTTATTCAAGGAATAAAAATACTTTATACTGCAAACTCTGATAGTGATTCTATGAAGTATGGATTAATATTTTTATCTAATATCAATTTATCTTCAAAAACAATTTCTCCTCAGATTTTTCAGAATAAAGATTTTATTAAAGCCATTAAAAAAGTGCATGAAGGGAATCAACAAATATTAGACAATCTGAAAAATTCTCCTAATAAATATAAATTAGCTGAGCTAAGCTCTAAACACTACCTTGAAACTTGCTTTCATGCACTACATGATTTTTATAGCATTCACACACCTAATGCGTCACAGCGTTCCACCTTAATTAGGTCTATAAGCAATGCGGAAGATGACTATTTGCAGGTTCTGTCCAAAGATAGAAACACCTTGTCACAAATGGCGAGATACATTCTTAAAGCGGTAACTAATTTTATTGCTGCTTTGACCTTTGGAGCGGCTCATTATCTTAACTATAAAGTCACAGGGAATATTTTCTTCTTTTCAGGAACGACCTCTGAGGGTAAATTGAAGAAGCTAGACAAAGAGTTAATTGAAGATATACCCGCTAATATTCTGACAAACTAATTCTTATAATTAATAAATATATGCCATGCTATTTATAGCATGGCATTATTTTAATACCACTTCTTTATAAGTAATGAGATTACTTTAGGAAAACCTAAAGCAATCTCATAATAGAATTACATAGCCAACATTACTGGTGGTGGCGCTGCATTATAAGGCTCAAGTGGAAGATGCTCTGCTCTAAATAATGTAGGATATAAGCCCCCATTATTTGTAGCTAATGCAAGCGTCTCCTGCTTCATTAGTTGCTGATAGAATCTACAATCAAATTTTAGATCACTAACAGAAACATCAGTAACTTCACCACGCCTCAAAGCACGAGTCATTTGTAGCAAAGCCTGTGTTTCTCTTTGTTTTTGACTGCCAAAATGACGATTCAAGAACGATGGAACCTGTTCTTCACTATTTAGCACCCGATTTATTTCAACACGTATCGCTATTAAAGCACATTTTGCTTTTATAGGATCAATATGTTTTTCTATGAGCACATCTTCTTCTTCTTCAGTTAATCTAAACCGATAAGGATCAGATGAGTCTATTGCTTTTGTATGGGCCCTATTTTCAATAAAGTCATAGACTGAATTCATTAAAAAGGCACCTAGACTTGCCCCAATACTCGCTAAACCTATGCCGGTTACAATTAACATCGTAATTGGATTAAGACCAGCTACTAAAGCGACTGTTATAATAGGTGAAGCGGCGAAAATTAAAGTTAGTGTAGTAGTGAGCGAACTAACGGTAAGCGCTGCTGCAGACATTAAAACGGCCCTCATCCAACCCTCTTTATACCATAAGCGCTCGGCACTATTGAGAAACTGGTAAAACAAGTAATACCAAGCGGCTAAAGTTAATACCACAGCTGAAAAAACCAGAGTCACTATAGCTAAACCAGCCCATAATCCACTGGATTTTTTGTTATTTAATTCTGGCTCATTTTTTGTTACTGGTTTTTTTAGGTAAGGCGAGTTAGGAGTTAAGTTTTCATTTAAATTGACCCAGTTGAAGAGCTTTGGATCAGAGCAGTTGTAAGTATATTGCGGGGAGATGAGCGTTAGATAATTATAAGGGGGTCTTGGGGGGGTAAAGCTACGTTGTTTATCCGGAGGGAGCCGATTAAACAACGGCAAGGCATAAAAGATGGTATGAAAGGCCGTATATACCTTTTCCTTTTCCCATTTGGCTAAATGGTTCAAACTTCCTTGAGGAGATTCGACAGCATATTGAGTTGCTAGAAACAACTCCTTATAAACTATCTCAGCATCACCAGTACCAAATTTCTTGGTACATTCCTTGTAATGGTTTAATAAATTCCCGTAAAACAACTTCAAATTACTATCTGTAAATCTGCTGTTACGATTTGGCATTTATTACTCCTACATCTTTAGTGCCTCTCTATCTGGGCATGGTTAATTAAACTATTTACATACAAGTCATAGTCCATCATCCCATAGCTCGCTTCGATTTGCTGAATTAAGCTATCTTTTTGCTCCGTATCCAGCGCACTTAATGTTCCATCATTAATGTGCTTAAGTCGCACTACAACATAATCACCGTTTTCTAAGCTGACCCCATCACGGCTTTCAGGTCGTAAAAGATTAAACGCTAAGTCATTAACTAAGGTATTTACTTTTTCACCATCTCTAGATGCTTTTTCTACAGAATTCCACTTCAACTTATTATTGGCCATTAAATCTAATTGTTTTTTATCTTCAACAGGATTTAATAAATTGGTTCCAATTTCTTTAGCTTTTGTTTCAGCTTCTTTTTTTAGCAAAAGATTTTTAATTTGTTCTTGTACCATAGTTAATGGCTGCTCTTTAGTAATAAAATGTTCGTTTACTCGCAATACCACTACCGCATCATTATCTAGGGGGATTGGCTCACTGTTATTACCTAGATCTAATACATCGTGACTAAATGCCGCGTTAATCATTTGCTTATTTTTACTTAGAGGCTCAGTTCCACCCAAACGTGAAAATGCTTGAGAATGTTGAATTTTTATACCTAAAGCGTCCGCTACTGGACTTAAAGAATCAGGAGTTTGATAACTTAAATCAGAAAGCTGTTCAAGAGCTTTCGCGTATTGGGCTTGCACCATATCCGAAGCAAGTTGCTCTTCAATTGTAGATTTTACTTGCTCTAAGCTTTTAGTGGTTACTGGTTTGTACGCTATTAATTTGAAAATTTCAAAACCATGTTTTGTTTCTGCAGGAGCAGCAATTTGGCCTACTTCCGTTAAAGGAGACAAAACCTTGCTGTATTCACTTTGTCCAGCAGCCATCCAAGGAAGAACACCTTGCTCGGGTATAGACAGTTTATCGTCAGATAAGGAAAGTATTTTGTTAAAATCATTAGGATTTTTTTGTAGTTGCTCATAAGCGGCATCGGCTTTATTTTTAATCTGTTCTTTTTCTTCAAGAGAAGCCGTTTCAGGAACCGCAAATAAAATATGAGCTACCTTCCATTGTGCAGGAGTTAAATAATTACTTTGATTTTCATTATAATAATGACTTATATCCTCATCAGAAATTTTAATTTTAGAACGAATATCTCGCGTGGATAAAGTCACATAATCCACAGTCACCTGTTCTGGAGACATGAATTCTTTTTGATGTTCCTTATAATATTGATCTATTTGCTGAGGGGAAATAGTAATTTGTTTTTCTAAGGCAGCTAATGGAATAGTTAAATAGTCATAATCACGAGTTTGCATATAGAGACGTACATAGCGTTCTATTTCTGAAGAAAGAGTAAAAGAACTAGCCATAAAAGCAAATCGTTGTTGATTTAATAACATACCTTGCCGTACTTCATTTTGAAAGCTTTCTGGAGTAAATAGGGCAGCATTTAATGCTTGTTGATAACGTTCACTAGAAAAATGACCATCTTCTTGAAATTGGGCAATTTTCACAATCGCTGCATTAGCCTGATCAAACCCTATCTCAAAGCCATAATTGCGAGCTGATTGTACTGTTACTTCATTAGTAACCATCTGATCCAAAACTTGACTTTGTAGCTTTTTTTCATCACCAGCGGTCATTTGTGCTAAATCTTCTTGCGCACGAGCACGTCGATAATTCACTTCAAAAGCTTGGTTTGTTAAAGGCTCACCGTTAACTACTACTTTAGCATTAGAAGTTTGGTGGTTTTGTAAATAATAATCCACACCAAAAAGAGTAAATGTTATAGCAATTAATATTATTACTAACCAAGCTACAACACCTTGTATGCGTTCATTCAACTTCTGCAACATGTTCCGTGATCCATTTTCGTTAAGTGCCTTTAAGTGCGAGGGTATTCTAACGTAATAAAGCTTCGCACTCAAGAACAGTCCATTTATCTAAAATTATTTATAAAAATCTGCTCGCGGCGTTAGCTTAGGAAAATTAACTAAGGGGAGTAAATACTGACTTCAATAAGAAAATTTTATTATTTGTAGCCTTGATGTAGTGAAACGTAATCAAGGTTTTCTATTAAAACGATAATTTCAACGGCTAAAATGTGTTTAGATTATTTTAAGGAAAAATACAATAAGTGATGTGTGTAAGCAAACCTTGATTACGTTTCACTACATCAGAGCCTACGTATTACGTATAGAGTTAAGCTTATAAAGCTATGCGATTCAACCTCAAACCATTCGAGGCAGGATTAGATTTAAAATTTCTTATCCCAAATTACGTGAATTTATAATTTATTGGCAATTACAATTTTGTGTTCTTGTAATAAACGTGAAATGGGGAAGAGCCAAGAATCGGAGGTTTTATATTTTACAAAAAGAAACGCGCCTTGCGGCGCGTTAATCGTGGCGGAGTGGACGGGGCTCGAACCCGCGACCCCCGGCGTGACAGGCCGGTATTCTAACCAACTGAACTACCACTCCAATTTGGTGGGTGCTGTAGGGATCGAACCTACGACCCTCGCCTTGTAAGGGCGATGCTCTCCCAGCTGAGCTAAGCACCCGAAAAACTTAAGCTTCTTGTACAGCTTCTTTTAAATTCTTACCAGCTTTGAATTTAGCTACTCTTGATGCTTTAATTTGTATCTCTTTACCAGTCTGTGGATTTCTTCCAGTTCTTGCTGAACGATTACCTGTTGAAAAAGAACCAAAACCAGGTATAACAACTTGATCGCCGTTTTTTAGGGCATCTGTAACAGTAGCCATAAAAGTTTCAAGAACTCTGCTTGCGTCAGCCTTTGTTAAGCCTGAACCGCTTGCCATAGCATCAACTAATTCACTCTTATTCATCATTTCCCCTTTACTGTTAATCATCCTTATCCAGAGCTGATTTAAACAGATTGAACTGCTCCAGTCAAGTACTCACATCCTTGCTGCTGCCCGCCTGTAGCGGGTCAACGAAAGGAAATATACTCGTTATTAATGAGTATGTAAATCATTATTTTTAATTTTTTTTGAATCTTTATCAACTATATCAGCATCTTGTTTATTTTCTGGACTTTTTATCCAAGGACTACGCTGTAAAGCAAGCTCTAAGACTTGTTCTATATCTTTAACAGGATGAATTTTTAGTTTACGTAATATATTATCGGGTATTTCCTCAAGATCTTTTACATTATCTTCAGGAATAAGTACATGCTTAATTCCACCTCTATGAGCGGCTAATAATTTTTCCTTCAAACCACCAATAGGTAATACTTGTCCTCGCAAGGTGATTTCCCCTGTCATTGCTACATCCGCTCTCACAGGGATTTGAGTCACAATAGAGACCAACACGGTGCACATACCTACACCAGCACTAGGCCCATCTTTAGGTGTTGCACCTTCCGGAACATGGACATGGAAATCATGAGTCTCATAAAAGTCTGGGGCTAAGCCTAGTTTATCAGCTCGACTACGTACTACAGTCATTGCAGCATGAATCGACTCTTGCATTACTTCACCTAATTGTCCGGTATGAGTTACTTTTCCTTTACCGGGCATTATTGAAGCTTCAATAGTCAACAGCTCACCACCAACGCTAGTCCAGGCTAAACCAGTTACTTGACCTACTTGATCAAACTGCTCCGCTAAACCGTATCTAAACTTTTTAACACCGAGGTATTTTTCAAGATTACTGACTGTTACATTCATCTTTTTAACTTTTTTATTCGTAAGAATTTCTTTAACTACTTTTCTACAAATATTGGCTAGATCACGCTCTAAATTACGAACCCCTGCTTCGCGAGTATAATAACGAATAATGTCGCGCACTGCTCCCTCACTAATTGTGATTTCTTGACTGCTTAAGCCATTAAGGACAACTTGTTTTTGAATTAAATATTTTTCTGAAATAGAAATTTTCTCGTCTTCGGTATATCCAGCTAAACGAATGACCTCCATCCTATCTAATAGTGGAGCAGGTATTTCTAGGGAGTTCGCTGTAGCAATAAACATTACATCACTTAGATCATAATCCACTTCTAAATAATGATCGCTAAAAGTATGGTTTTGTTCCGGATCAAGCACCTCAAGCAATGCAGAAGCCGGATCACCACGGAAATCCATAGCCATCTTATCCACTTCATCAAGCATAATTAATGGATTTTTGACCCCTGCTTTACATAGTTTTTGAATAATTTTACCAGGCATTGAACCGATATAAGTTCTGCGATGACCTCTTATTTCAGCTTCATCACGTACTCCACCCAAGGCGATACGAATAAATGTACGGCCAGTAGCATTCGCAATAGATTGTCCTAATGAGGTTTTACCTACTCCTGGAGGCCCTACTAAACATAGAATTGGACCTTTTAAACGCTTAACGCGTTGTTGGACAGCTAAATATTCAATAATACGTTCTTTAACTCGTTCTAAACCATGATGCTCTTTATCTAATAGTTTTTCTGCTTTTAATAAGTCAAACTGAATTTTATTTTTTTTCTTCCATGGAACTAACAACATCCAATCTAAATAATTACGAATAACTGTAGCTTCAGCGGACATAGGAGACATCATCTTTAACTTATGTAATTCCGCTAATGCCTTTTCTTTAGCTTCTTTAGGCATTCCTGCTTTATTAATAGAACTTTCTAATTGATCTATTTCATTCCCTTCTTCACCTAACTCACCAAGCTCTTTTTGAATAGCTTTCATTTGCTCATTTAAATAATATTCTCGCTGACTTTTTTCCATTTGACGTTTCACACGTCCACGAACTCTTTTTTCTACATGCAATAAATCAATTTCACCTTCAATCACGGCCATTAAGCGTTCTAAACGCGTTCCAACATCAATCGTTTCAAGTAGCTCTTGTTTATCATCCACCTTAAGGGTTAGATGAGCTGCAATCGTATCAGCCAAACGTCCTGGCTCTTCGATGCCGGCTAAAGGAGACAATACTTCCGGTGGTATTTTTTTATTTAATTTAATATATTGTTCAAACTGAGACATTAATGAACGCATTAAAATTCCTACTTCTTGGTCTTTTAAGGTAACATTAGTATCTGCAACTGCTTCTAAAGTAGCTTCTAAATAGCCTTTATCTTGATAATATTCTTTTACTCTGGCGCGTTGCTCGCCTTCAACAAGTACCTTGACAGTGCCATCAGGGAGTTTTAATAATTGTAAGACACTGGATAAAGTACCTACCTCATAAATATCTTCTGGTAATGGGTCGTCATTAGCCGATCTACGTTGTGCAACTAAGAAGATCTGCTTATTATCTAACATTGCTGCTTCTAAAGCTTTAATTGATTTACCACGTCCAACAAACAATGGAATAACCATATGAGGGTATACTACTACGTCTCTAAGTGGTAACACGGGTAAGTGAGACATCGATACTATCTCAGACGATACTACCTCAGGCGATACAATTTCATTTTCAATAGACATAATGACCCTTATTCTATAAAAGCTTAGTTATATATTTTTATCTTATACGAGTATACAGATATTAAAGCCAGTGAACAATTCGTTATAGATTAGCTAAGCGATTGATTAATCTCATTTAGCAAAATGATTTTCACTAAAATATAAAATTATTTTTAGAAATAACTAATTTGAGGAAGAGGAGATTTGATTTCCATGTTACAAAAAATTAACATGGAAATCATTAGGTACTTATTCTTTAGAGCCAGCAGCACTCTTCATCTCATCTTGCTCATAAATGAGAATAGGTTTTGATAAATTATTCACTACACTCTCATCTACCACTACTTTATTCACCCCTTCTAAGGAAGGTAGATCATACATGGTGTCTAAAAGAATATTTTCAAGTATAGATCTTAAACCACGAGCACCCATTTTTCGTCCTAATGCTTTTTTAGCAATAGCAACTAAAGCTTCTGGTCTAAACTCAAGTTCAACACCTTCCATTTTAAACAAAGAGTAAAATTGCTTAGTTAATGCGTTTTTAGGGCTCGTTAGTATATCGATTAATGCCTCTTCATCCAGCTCTTGTAAGGTAGTTAGAACCGGTAAACGACCAACAAATTCAGGAATTAAACCGAATTTAATTAAATCATCTGATTCGAGTTGATTTAATACCTTGGACATTTCCTCGCCGCTATTTTTCTTATTTTTAAGTTGGGCTGAAAAACCAATACTAGATTGATCACTACGCTCACGAATAACTTTTTCAAGACCCGCGAAAGCACCCCCACAGATGAAAAGAATATTAGAAGTATCTACTTGTAAAAATTCTTGTTGTGGATGTTTTCTTCCACCTTGAGGAGGAACAGAGGCAACAGTTCCCTCAATAAGCTTTAATAATGCTTGTTGAACACCCTCCCCTGAAACATCTCGGGTTATAGAAGGATTATCAGATTTGCGAGAAATTTTGTCGATTTCATCAATGTACACAATACCTTGTTGGGCTTTATCAACATCATAATCGCATTTCTGCAATAATTTTTGAATAATATTTTCTACGTCCTCGCCTACATAGCCTGCTTCAGTCAATGTAGTTGCATCAGCCATTGCAAAAGGAACATTCAAAATACGCGCTAGCGTTTGCGCTAAAAGGGTTTTACCACTACCTGTTGGTCCAATTAGTAAAATGTTACTTTTACCTAATTCAACACCATCATCACTTTTATGTTGTAAACGTTTATAATGATTATATACAGCCACTGATAATACTTTTTTGGCATGACTTTGGCCAATTACATACTCATCAAGAAAAGATGAAATTTCTTTTGGCTTAGGTAAATGTGTTTCTGACTCTTCATGAACTTCTTGAGTTTCTTCACGAATAATATCATTACATAACTCAACGCATTCGTCACAAACAAATACTGAAGGTCCAGCAATTAATTTTTTTACTTCATGTTGACTCTTTCCACAGAAAGAACAATAAAGAACTTTATCTCCACTTCCGCTACCGGATTTACTCATAACCAAACCCCTTCTTACAGCAATTACTAATAATTAAGTAATATAGATGTAAAATTTTAGTTCATCTGAAAAAGATATGCCAATTTATTAAAATAAACTCAGTCATTTTGACTGAGTTTATAAAACTTGCCTGATTAATCTGAAGTCTTAGATGTAAAATCTCTGTCGTAAATTACTTTATCAATCAAGCCATAATCCATTGCTTGAGTGGCATTCATAAAATTATCCCTTTCTGTATCACGCATGATTTGATCAGGAGTCTTTCTAGTATGTTTTGCCATAATCGCGTTTAAACGCTCTCTGACCGCTAAAGTTTCACGTGCATGGATTTCAATATCCGTAGCTTGTCCTCTATAACCACCCAGAGGTTGGTGGATCATCACCCTTGAATTAGGTAAACAAAAACGTTTACCATCAGCCCCTGCACATAATAATAAAGCAGCTGCACTAGCGGCTTGACCTATGCACAAGGTGCTAACATTGGGCTTTATAAATTGCATGGTATCGTAAATCGCAAGACCAGCAGTAACCACTCCCCCTGGAGAATTAATATATAGAGAAATATCTTTCTCAGGATTTTCAGACTCAAGAAACAACAATTGAGCGACCACTAAATTAGCCATGTGATCTTCAACTTCACCCAAAAGAAATACAATACGTTCTTTTAATAGGCGTGAGTAAATATCATACGAGCGCTCTCCACGAGAGGTTTGCTCAATTACCATTGGAACTAATCCACCGGCATTGCGAATTAAGTTATCTGAATAGCCCGACATACTTACTCTCCTTTATCTTCAGTACCTTTTTTAGGATTCATTACTGAATCATAATCCATTTTTTTGTAGCTCATTTTTGCATCGGCAGCTATTTTCTCTGCAACAACTTCTTCCATTACTAATGCTTCAATTTCAGCCATATGCTCTTTACTATTATGGTACCAAGCACGTAATTCATCAGGGCTTTCATAAGCGCTAGCAAATTTCTCTATCATAGCATCAACTTTATCTTTTTCAGCTGTTATATTATGTTTTTTCACATATTCAGAGAAAAGAAGTCCCAAATGAACACGGCGTTGAGCTTGTTCTTCAAACAATTCTCTTGGGAAGTCAGGAATTTGTTCATTATCTTTATGCTCATGACCAAAGATGCGGTGGTACATGTCATGTTTTAAATGCTCGATTTCTTTATCAATTAAAGAGATGGGTAAATCAACTTTATTAACTTCCATGAGTGCATCAAATAGCTTTTCTCTATTCATCACACCAACACGTCGTTCTAATTCACGCGTCATATTAGCTTTGATGTCTTTAGTAAGAGCATCCACACCACCTTCTTTGATATTGAATTTCACAGCAAATGCATCATCAAGCTCAGGTAGTTTTCCTTCCATAATGCTATGGATAGTAATTTTAAAGACAGCTTCTTTACCGGCTAATTCTTTATGGCCATAATCTTCTGGGAAGGTCACTTTAATATCAAAAGGTTTATCTTTCTTACCGCCAGTAATTCCATCTTCGAAACCAGGAATCATTGCGCCAGAACCAATAACTAATTCGTGGTCTTTTGCACTACCACCATCAAAAGCTTTCTCATCAACAAAACCTTCAAAATCGATAGTTACTTTGTCATCTTTCTTAACCGCACGAGATACGTCATGCCATTCTTTATTTTGCTCACGTAACTTATCGAGCATGTCCTTCACATCTTTATCCGTTACATCAGATTTAGCAAGCTCCACTGTAGCTTGATTAAGCTCTGCTATTTCAAAGACGGGGAATATTTCAAATACAGCAGTATATTTAAAATCTTTACCTGCTTCTATTTGTTCAGGCTCAACAGAAGGATAGCCTGCAGGAACTAATTCGTTTTTTTGTAAAGCTTCGTATAAAGTTGATTGCACCATTTCACGAGCAACTTCTTCACGAACACTACTAGAATAGCGTTTTTTTACTACGTCAAAAGGCACTTTGCCAGGACGAAAGCCATCTATTTTAACTTTATGAGCAAGATTTTTGAGACGCAAGCTCACTTCTTCCTCAACTTTCTCTGTAGGTACAGAAACTGTTACCTTGCGTTCCAAACCATTTAGGGTCTCAACAGAAACTTGCATTAATTCACCTCTTGGAATTTATCAAATGAAATGGTGCGAAAGGAGAGACTCGAACTCTCACGGGTTGCCCCGCTGGAACCTAAATCCAGTGCGTCTACCAATTCCGCCACTTTCGCAATCAGGTTGGATTATCAATCAGTAATGTAGTCTTGTAAAGACTTAGATGAAATCTTTAGCGCTCGACTACTATTTTCTACACAATGGGGTGAACGATGGGATTCGAACCCACGACAACCGGGATCACAACCCGGGGCTCTACCAACTGAGCTACGCTCACCATATAAATCTTAATCATCACTGCACATGAGCTGGTACGCCCGGCAGGATTCGAACCTGCTACCCTCGGCTTAGAAGGCCGATGCTCTATCCAGATGAGCTACGGGCGCATAGTTGGTCGGGGAGGAGGGATTCGAACCCCCGACATCCTGCTCCCAAAGCAGGCGCGCTACCAGACTGCGCTACACCCCGTCATCCGTCCCAAGGACAGAGCGCCGATAATACTAGGGGTTTAATCTAAGGTCAATAAGCAAATCACATTAAATTTTATTTTTAATTTGGCTTTTGTAATTTTTAATTAAAATGATTTTTTTTTATATTTTATGGAAAAAAAGAAGCTAATGCCTTGTTACTCTCGCCAAGAGCCACTGTTATTAAAGTTAATATTATTTTTTCGTTATTTATTATACGTAACCTTGATTACGCTTTCGCTACATCAAGGCTACATATAAGCTGTCTTCTCCGGGTAGGCGGAGATCCATCTCTAATCATGCTGAAGAGTGGAGTCTATTCTCCCAACGCCGTCTCGGAGCCTATACGCACAGATAAAGCCTTCGAGACGAAAGCTGCGCAATCTCCTCAAGCAGACGGTTCAGGTAAAAACCTAACCGGCTTATCTCCGCTGACCTAGCTTAAAGATAAACTTGTCTCTTTTGTTCGTTCAGACTGTTTAGCAGCTTTGGGTATGGGAGCAAAAATAGAACAACCTTGACTATGAGAAGGCACATAATCCAAAGCGTCACATTCCTCTACTGCTGAATCATTTGCAGATAAGAGGCTTAAAGCAGGACTCAAAGTCCCTTCATTTTTAACAAAACTCACCATTCGATTACGGCTTGGATCACCAGCACGAACCATAGACACATCAGCACCTTGAATATCATAACCTAGGCCATGTTTTGCTAGACGTTTTTGCCAATAGCTCATTGGCTGGAAATTTCTAAGTTCAGTCATTTCCTCTTCAACACTAGCCCCATTAACTGCATTAAAAATCATATGCGCCATATGAGCCATTGCCATCGACTTATCATCAGTTACATCATGATCTACCAAGACAAAATGTCCTCCATCACGCAATACACGACGTACGTCTTTTAAAAAGGCATCAAGCTCATCTTCTGGAAAATGATGCAAACCGACATAGCAAGTAATCACATCAGCACTTTTGTCTTTCAAATCCTGTAGATTAGGTTTGTTATAATCTAATTTGGCAAATTGATTATAAGGACGCGGGTAACCTGTTTGGATGTAATCTGTAAGCGATTGTGCTTCATAGACCGCCGCTACAGTTCCTGTGACTTTATAGTGCTCTTTAAAACCACCAACAAAACGCCCCGGATAACCAATTTCTACTAAACCATTAATCTCTTTAAGACCCCTAGGTAATAAAGAACGCGCTTGTTCTCCTAAGTCTGCTTTAATAGCAGTTAAAGAATGAAGTATTCGTTTTAAACTTCCTAAAGCCCCAGGCATTATTTCAGGTAAACGACGGCATAATTCTTTATAAATTTCCTCGTGAGAATCATTATAAGTTAGAACATCTTCCAGTAATTTATAAAATTTATCGGTATCCACTCGCTGTAAGACATTATTCAAAAAGCCGGAAAATTCCTTTTTAGTAGTCTCATCTTGCATAATCACTTTGAAGTAATTAGCTTTCTTAGCTGGTGGTACAAGGTATTTTTTATACATCCCACTAGCGAAGAGATTATCAGGATCTACTTTTTCTTTAAGTTGTTGTACTTTATCCGCATGAGGATAAGCTTTATGAAAATCTTCTGGAGAAGAAACATGTTGATAAGGTAAATAATAGCTACCGCCTTTTTGCACAGCAAGATGCTGCGCTTCGCGTAACCATTTTTTAGCTTTAACCACCTCATCTTCACGTAATGATTGATTAAAACAAAGTACTACGGCAAAACGATCGCCCTCTTTCGCATAGGACAATAAAGAGCGGTCATGTTGTTTTACAAAACGGACTGAAGCATTTAATAATCCAACATTATTCGCCCTTAACAATGGCCCCAGCTCTTTTAAGAATGAAGCTAATTGTTCTTCAGGAAGAAAATATTCTTGTAACCATTCTGCTTCACTAACGGAAGGATTAAACATGGCCTTAATAGGAGGCTGCATGATTTCATTAGTAGATAAAAGCGGCCCATCATTAGCCAAAAGTCTATCTCGCTCAGTCTTCCAATAGTATTTTCTGACCCAATCAAATCGTCGCGCTAAATTAATCATTATCCGATTAAAACGACTTCCCGTATTAGCCTCTTGAGAAAGATTGCTGGTTCTCACCGGACGGCTATTCGCTTCTTGATCATAACTTACCGCAACGCCAGTACCTAACAAATTACTTGGATCTAAAGAGAGACGGTATAAATGCATTTTTGTAGGTTCAGAACTTTGTACTTGGTCTCGGAAATAACGAGCATAATCGTCAATCGAAACATCCGTTCCTTTTTCTTTAAGTAGGAGATTATCTGTTAATTGGAATTTAACTTTAGTGACAATACCATAAAGCCCAAAACCACCAATCACTTGATGAAATAAATCATCCTTTGGAGTAAGAACTTGTTTTTCACCTTGGGCATTAACAAGTTCTAAAGACAATACGGTATTTACCAAGGAGCCACTATGATGGTCCCATCCGTGAATATTAGTACCAATAGATCCACCCACAGAAAACACATTAGAGGCCTGCATCACTTTTAATGCGAGCTTGGAATTATTCACGGCAGTTTGAATATCAGCCCACGTAACACCTGCACCTACAGTTACTGTTTTATCATCACTGTTTATATCAATAGTTCTCAATTCACTTAAATCAACGACCAATGCCCCTTTACCACCTTCAGGTAAAAATTGCTTGCCTTGACTTAAGCCAGCCCCGATAGGCATTACTTTAGTGCCGTCCTTTTTAGCCTGCACCAATAGTTCTTGTAATTCTTCAGTAGATTCTGGGTTTACTAATTGTGCATCTTTATCTTGATAATAATTCCCACCTGCTTTGACCCCTTCTTGTTTGGTTTTCTCAGGTGTAAAATAAAAAACGAGTAATTTAGGACTAATAAGCCCCAAAACGCTGGTTAAAAGAGAATATAAAAGTTTGCTGTATTGTTCGGCATAAGTTTTTTGTTGATTTAAACGCTGCTCTTGTAGGCGATCTACGACAAAGAACGTACCAAAAGCAGAACGTAAGGCCAAAGCCCCGCTAACAAATAGATCTAGGACAGCTAGAGGTAAAAATAAGCCGATGTATACAGTTCTAATTTTTACAAAATGCCATAATTGAGAGAGAATACTAGGACGCTCTTTCAAGTACATTTGATCAATCATAGCGGCTGGAATAGCAGAGAAAAATCCTGCTTTAGGTAATTTCTCACGAATTTTAGAAAAAATAGACATCGATGCAACCCTTCTAAAAGTTATGAATTAAAGTGACTTGGGTATCTTCTACTTTATTAAATTCAGCAGCGTGTCGCCTGTTTTTGAGAAACCTGCCGGGACATCCAAGTCCCCGGCAGGGACAAAAACAGGCGACAAGTATGCCTCCGGCGGCCCTGGCCGTCCTGGTCCCCCTTGATTTTGATCCCCCTTCGGGCCTCAAAATCTACGC